>JBKHIE010000076.1:0-7275 GCA_046538775.1 Candidatus Izemoplasmataceae bacterium | reverse complement strand
GCCTAAGGGCGTGCATCAGCGAACCCTCCAAGAATGACGAGCCCCTTTCACTTATCCTTTATGACATCGATAACTTCAAGCAGGTGAACGACACTCTCGGTCACCCCGAAGGTGATGAGGTCCTGAAGCGCATCGCTTCCATCCTCGAAGAAAACTCGAGAGAAGGCGACATTGTCGGAAGGTATGGGGGCGAGGAGTTCATGCTCGTTTTAAAAAAGACGCCCTATGATACCGCCTGGAGGATTGCTGAAAGGATTCGCAGTACCATTGAAAGGACCTTCAAGGATACATCCGTCCCGATCACGCTTAGCGGGGGAGTGGTCAGCTACGATGACGATACGATCAATTCGTTTGTAAAACGTGCGGATGACAATCTCTATGAGGCCAAGGACCAAGGGAAGAACCGGATTGTCTAGAATGGTGTCGTATGGTATCCGGTGGTGGGGGCTTTTCCTTTTGTCGATGGCTGTGATCATAGCTGGTCTGTGGACCTTCAAGGATGGATACATGCTGGCTGCCTTCGCGCTTTTTTTCATGGCCCCATCCCTTTGGCTTCTTTCCTTTGGAACGCTTAGGAACCGTCTGCTTAATGCCTTGCCTGCCTTTACCCTTCTGGCGGGCCTTTATTTGGGGTTCAGATTTGACAGCTGGGAGGCTTCAAGCCGGCTTTGGACCATGCTTCCATTTGTCGGTCTGGTTTTGAAACCAAGGCGGCATCCGCTCAAGTATGGGACGATGATAATCACTGTGATGTTTCTTTTCTTGGATTATGTTCTTGGATGGACGGTCCCCTGGGTGTATCGTATTTTGTTTATTGTCTGGATTTATGCTATATTTATACCACCGATTATTCTAAACAGGGTGAAAAAAATGCTTCACCTCTTCAAAAGGGAGTTTTAGTTTATGGGCACATTGATTAACACAGCCGCGATCATCGTTGCTTCACTGATTGGCCTGGTCTTTAAAAAAGGCCTTCCCAAACCTTATCAGAACGTCATCATGTTCACCCTGGGCCTTGCCCTTACAGTCATTTCCATCGGATGGTTCTTGCAGGACTTCCTTGTGGTGGAAGATGGCGGGCTTTCGACACGCTATGACCTTCTGGTCATGGTTTCGTTGATTCTTGGGTCTTTGATCGGGGAGGTCATCGACATCGATGGGTGGTTGAACCGCGTGGCTTACGGGGTGGAAAAGAAATACAACCTTCCGCCTTTGGCCAAGGGGTTCATCTCCGCGACCCTTATCTTTTGTGTCGGGGCCCTTGCGATTGTGGGGTCGATCCAGGACGGGCTTTATGGCGACAGCACCACCCTCATCTTTAAAAGCACCCTGGACTTCATCACCGCGATCATGTTGACGACGGTGTTCGGCATCGGGGTCATGTTCTCGGCAATCAGTGTCCTCATCTACCAAGGAAGCATCACCCTGCTTGCGATGGCGTCTGCGAATTTCCT
Source organism: Candidatus Izemoplasmataceae bacterium (assembly GCA_046538775.1). Classification (GTDB taxonomy): domain Bacteria; phylum Bacillota_I; class Bacilli_A; order Izemoplasmatales; family Izemoplasmataceae; genus M55B118. Next base: position 5,821 of record JBKHIE010000076.1, on the reverse strand, counting down.
GAGCGACCCCATGATCGTTTCGATGACGATGGTGGGAAACATCATCCTTGTGGCGATGGGCCTCAACTTCATGGAGATCAAGAAGATCAAGGTGGCGAACATGTTGCCGGCGTTGGTGCTCCCCATCCTTTACTTCGTGATCATCGGTCTATTCTGAGCCCTTCGGGCTCTTTTTTAATCGGGGTTCAAGGCGGATTGATTGTAGGGATTATGAGGCTTTGGTATAATTGACCTATCAAAGTCTGTGAAGGTTGATACATCAAAATCAAAAAGGGATGAAGACCATGCATGAATTTGTAACGATTGAAATGAGGAATCTCGATAAAAAAGCCGCCCATTCGTTGTTGTTAAGCGCCATCGCACCAAGACCCGTAGCCCTTGTCACCACGCTTGGTGAGAATCAGGTGATGAATGGTGCGCCCTATAGTTATTTCAACCTGGTTTCCACAAGGCCACCGATGGTGAGCGTTTCAATCAGCCGCCGTGAGGGTGCTTTCAAGGATACGACCAAGCATATCAAGGCCACGAAGGTCTTTACTGTGAACATGGTCGATGAAGACAACGTCGAGTCTGTCCATAAGACCGCGAAGGCCCTTCCCGCCGATGAGAGCGAACTTGAACATTTCGGTCTCACTCCGAACACGAGCGCCTATATCAAGGCGCCCGGGATTGATGAAGCCAAGGTGAGACTTGAATGCAGGATGAAACACATAGTCCCCCTTGAACACAAAGGGGTGGTGACCGGCGATCTTGTACTGGGCGAAATCATAGCGGTCCACGTGGAAAAATCACTCTATAAGCACGGCGCGGTCGATACCGTGGCGCTTAAACCTGTAGGACGTCTAGGTGGCGATGACTACGCCAGACTGGGCGAGGTCTTCACGATTGAAAGGGATGAATGACTATGAGGCATCGATACCTTCAGGGTTTGACAGACCGTACGATTGTGCTCTTTCATGGCACCGGAGGCGGCATGGACGACCTTGTCGGCATTGCCAAGGCCCTCGACGCCAATGCGGGTGTGATCGCTCTTGAAGGCGATGTCGATGAACATGGCATGAAACGGTTTTTCAAGCGGATCCGTCCCGGTGTCTTCGATGAAGATGACCTTATCAGACGCACCCATGCCCTTGATCAAACCTTGGAGGACCTGGGTGTCACATACGGTGTGCCCGTCTCAAAGATGGTGCTCGTCGGATACTCCAACGGTGCGAACATCATCTCCAGTTATCTTTCGCTTTACGGGAAGAGAACTGCGGGTGTTTTTCTTTTTCAGCCCATGTTGCCCTTTGCGGATACAACGTTTGACGATTTGGCAGGGTTTCCTGTTTTCATGAGCGCTTCAACGAACGATCCGATTGTTCCAAAAAGCCAGTACTTGGCATTGATCGATGCATACAAGAAAGCCCAGGCCCGTCTTCATACCTATTGGCATGAAGAGGGGCACAGCCTTTCAATGCCCACCATTGAAGAGGCCAGACGGTTCTTCAGGACCCACTGGGCCTGACCCTTACATCGTTCCGCTTCCATTGATTGGTGTTGCCAATCGGCCTTATTCTAGTTATAATAAAGCATCGGTTGTCCATGACGATGACTCGGTTTCGTTTCAAATCAAGGAATATGAAAGGGGATCCACCTTGAAAAATCCATCGCTAAAAAAAGTGCTTCCTTTAATCATCACGGGATTGAGCATCCTGATCACACTGACGATTTTTCTTCCGGCCCTGAGTTATGATGATGTCGTGGTTTCAGGGGTTGAAATCGCCTTCGGAACCACCATCACCGATGTTGATCCTTTCGGGTTCGACATCACCGAAATCGAACTTGAGGTCAGTTCCTATGCCATTGCAGCCTATTTCGCCCCGCTGATCGCCGGGATTCTCACCTTTGTTTTTCGGACGGGCAATGTATTCTCCCTTGCGATGTTTGCGATGTCCGCAGTCCTCTTTTTCACCATGAGTGACAACATCCATCTTCTTGTCGATATTGCGGGCAATGAAACCAGTGAGAATGTCGATTGGACGCTTGATTATGGTTCTGTCCTCGCCGCTTTGTTCGCGATCTTCGCCGCATTGGCTGAAATGCTTCACATCTCGATGACCGAGCGCAGCTAGGCTTCTCGCAGAAATGGCCCATACTTATGAACAAGCTTCTCGTAGAAGCTTGTTTTTATATACTTGGACGGATTTGCTATAATGGCAGTATTCAATGATGATGCATTTGGGAGTGGTAGCATGAATGTGCATGTCTTACTGTTTGACCTGATTGCGCCGGTCTACAGTCTGTTTTTCAAGTTCCAACTTAAAAAATACCGGAAACTTGTCATGATGATGCAAGAACAAGGGCATCTTGAGGGTGTGCGGACCGTCATGGACTTCGGGTTTGGAACCGGTGCGCTGCTTAAGGCGTTTGCGGAAAAAGGCTACCAAGTTCACGGTGTCGATGCCTCCTCAATGATGCACAGGGTGGCCAAGCGCAAACTTAAGAACGAGGAAGTGACGCTATACCAAGAGGACCTGTTGGAGGGATGCAAGCGATGCAAGGATGATGCCTATGACCTGACATTGTCGAGTTACGTCATCCACGGGCTTCCCCTGGAAAAGCGGAAACTGTTCTATAAGGAGATTAAAAGGGTGACATCCAGCAAAGTCGTCTTTTATGAACATTCCGACAAGCCCTCACTTGGGATACGCATCGCTGAAATGCTGGAAGGCGGCACATATTTTTCATTCATCAAGACAGCAAGGAAAGAACTTTCAGCCCATTTCAAAGACCTGGAAACCCATGCGTTCTCAAAACGGGTGACGGTGTTTATCGGCAACCCGGACTGATGAAAGTCCCTAACGGTCGAACCGACCTATCCAAAGGCTTATCAATTGACATGAAAACTCCTTACATGTATAATATGAAATGCAATGAAAATCATATGAAACTCAGGAAATAATCTTTATCCCGTCCGACACTGACTGATGGGGTGAAATCTTTAGTCTCCTTGATGCATGATGATTTCACATGGCCCTTTTATTCATAAAGACGACCATCGAATAAAAGGGACTGGCATATTATGATAAGGAGTGTGACCCGCATGGATAGAAAAAAGATAACGTTCAAGAACAAGCTTCTCAAAACACTTGAGGACTACCTGAATACAGAAATTCAACTGCGTTATAACAAGCATCTGAAGAACTGAATCTTGAGCCTGCCTGCAAGCAGGCTTTTTTTATTGTATTGACACTTCATTGAGGATTGTATACAATGCAGACAAATGGAGGTAGTCAAATGGGCGAAATTGAAAAAATGACACCAAAAGAGAAAAGAATCGCGTTGCATCTCAGGATATGGTTGGTTGGGTTTATCGCACTGGTCTTTTACATCGGGATCAATTATTTTATTTCCGACGAATACCCGATCGATGAGGTTTTGTTCCAGGCTGGTATTTTCTACGCGGCGTGGGTGATTGTCAATTATCTGATTTACCGGAAGACATTCAAGCAACTTCGTGAAGAATCGGACAAAGATTCAAACGGATAGGCTTAAAGGAAATGACGGCGCCATGAAGATGGGTCATAACCAAATTCATGGGCCGTTTTTTTGATGCATAGTGACCGCTTCTGTGCAACTGGCCATTCATTTTTATCGTCGGATACGTTATAATGGGTACCTAAAGAAAAGAATTTCAATCCCGGACTGCGACGGGTCAGAAAAACAAGCGGTGTGACGCTTTAAGAGGGGATGGAAATGGGTAAGGAAGGCTACGATTATCGGAAATTGCTCGAACGTCTCGAAGAGCCTTTTGCGATGTTCAAAGTGTTAAGGGATGAGAACGGCACCATCGATAGTTATGCGCTGTTGGATATGAACGATGCGTATGCGAGTCTTTTCGGTTTTGATAAGACCGAAGTGATCGGAAGACGGATTGAAGACGTCATGCATACATCCAGTCCGCCCTTTTTGGACCGGTTTAAGAGTTTGGCTTTATCCGGGGGGTCTGAAACGTTCAAACGTTATTATGCCGTGCTTGGAAAGACCTATCGGTTTTCGGCGGTTTCCTGCGGGGATGGGAAATTCGCAACTTTGATGCTCAATCTCAGCACGGAGGAAACCTTGAAACAGAAGATGCATGATTTGGTCTATAGGGATGCTCTCACAGGGCTTTACAATCGGCGGTATTACGAAGAAACGGTCCCGTTTTTTGTCCAGGAGCACAATTTTCCCTTGGCTGTCATCCTTTTTGACATCAATGCCTTGAAACTCGCAAACGACGCTTTTGGTCATGAGACGGGCGATGAGCTTATTCGAAGACTCTCGGGGATGATCGGACGATGGTTAAAAACCGATGCCTGGATGGCCCGCCTTGGAGGCGATGAATTCATCGTACTCATCCCAAGGGTCACTCAGGATGAGGTCTTTGCATGCATGGAGTCTTCTACGAAGGACATCTCGAGGACCCATGTCAACAACATCCCGTTATCGTTCGCCTATGGGGTTGCTTTCATGGACTCGGGGGATGATTTCGATGTGGTGTATAAGCTTGCCGAAAGCCGCCTATATGCGCATAAGCTGAAGCATGCGGCCTCGGTCAGGCGGCATATGCTGCAACTGATCGAACGCACCTTGTTGGAAAAGGTTCCATGGATGAGATCGCATGTAGACCGGGTTCAAAACATGAGCATCCAGCTCGCAAGAGCACTGGAGTTTTCGGAAGACGATGAACACAAAGTGGCCCTTGCGGCAAGGTTCCATGACATCGGCAAGACCGCCATCGATTCAAGGATATTGAATAAGCGGATGCGGCTGACGGACAAGGAGACCCTTGAAATGAACCGGCACCCTGAAATCGGATACCGGATCATGGGGGCGTTGAACACCTACAGCGAAATTGCGGATTGCATACTCAAACACCATGAAAATGTCGATGGAAGCGGGTATCCCCTTGGACTCAAACAGCAGGAGATTCCGCTGATATCGAGAATACTGAGGATTACAGAGACTTACGATGCGATGGTTTCAAACCGTCCATACAGCCCTGCGGTAGCACCGCACAAGGCACAGGCAAGACTTTATCAAAGACGAGGGATCGAGTTTGACGCTGACTTATGCGACCTGTTTTTAAGGAAGGTGGTTCCACTTGATCAGTCATTATCGATCCTGATGGACAGTCTGGTGATCCGACGGGGCGAAAAGGGCATAACGGCCATCGGCTTTTCAGACACGCCGTCCAGGGAAGAGGATTCTTCCGATCCGATGGTGGAAAAAGCAAGAAGGCAAATCGAGGAGTACTTGAAAGGGAAGCGAAGAACCTTTGATTTCCCCATCGAACTCAACGGGACTTCGTTTCAAAAGACGGTCTATGAAGTCTCAAGACACATTCCCTATGGCCATGTGTGGACCTATGGCGATATTGCGAAAACCATGGATAGGCCTCAGGCGGCAAGGGCTGTGGGCAGTGCGCTCAACAGGAATCCCCTGGCCCTCGTAGTGCCGTGTCACCGGGTGGTCGGTGCCAACGGTGAACTGACGGGGTACGCCTCAGGCATCCCCCTGAAGAAAGCTTTGCTGGCCCATGAAGATGCGTTGTAGGATTGAGGAGGGGCCTTATGCGCAGTGAAAAAGAGATGATGGACTTGATCCTCGATGTCGCCAAGAACGATTCCAGGGTCCGGGCGGTCACCATGAACGGCTCACGGGTCATGAACCGGAAAATGGACCGGTTCCAGGATTTTGACATTGTATACTTTGTCGATGACCTTCAAAGCTTCCTTGATGATCCGAAATGGATCGACGGGTTTGGAGAACGCCTTTATATGCAGACGAAAGATGA
>JBKHIE010000075.1:0-7335 GCA_046538775.1 Candidatus Izemoplasmataceae bacterium | reverse complement strand
ATCACTTACTTTGGATACGTAGTTCACCGTCTCTTCAATTTCTTCTTTGGTTTTCTTTTGAAGTTTCAAGACATACGCTATGTTGCCACGCACTGTCATGTGCGGCCAAATGGCATAACTTTGAAAAATCATTGAAATATCCCGGAACCGGGGCTGTTTGTGGGTGATTTTCTCACCATCAAGAATGATTTCTCCCCTTGTTGCGCGTTCCAACCCCGCAATCATCCGAAGTGTCGTTGACTTCCCACATCCTGATGGACCCAAGAAAGCCACAAACTCTCCACGATTGATCTCAAGATTGAAGTCCTTGACCGCTTGAACTTTTCCACCAAATGTCTTGGACAGATTCTGTAATTCTAAATACGCCATAATGTCCTCCTTTAACCCCAAATCCGATTAATATAGTCTTTAAGTAAGAATGTGAAGATCAATGCTGGTATGATGAGTAGGATTGCGCCTGCCGAAGCATAATTGATGGCGCCGGTAGACCCTATGGAGCGGAAGATCAACAGTGCAAGGGTCTGGTTGCGGTCGGTCAGAAGCAGCGCCACCGCCGCATCGTTCCAGGCGATGATGAAGGCGTACATGCTTGCAGCGGCGAATCCGGGAATGACGAGGGGGAGCGTGATGCTTCTCAAGGTTCTAAGCTTGGTCGCTCCAAAGACGAAACTCGCTTCTTCCAGTTCCTTGTCCAGACCGATGAATATGCTTCGGGTGATCCAGGCCGTCAGGCCGATATTCGGGATGGAATAGATGAATGCCAACCCCAACATCGTATCGTACAAGCCGTAGGAGATGAGCAGGATGGCCATCGGTACCGCGATGGAGATGATCGGGAACATCCTGACAATCAACGCGGCGAAACTGATCGGTTCTTTTCCTTTGATGTCGGTGCGGGCAAGCGCATAGCCGACCATGCCGCCGATCGACAAGCTCAAGAGAATGGTGTAGACGACCGCTTTGATGCTGTTGACGAGCGCCTCACCGGCTCCGCCGAAGACATCGAAGAATTTGATGTAGTTGGCGAAGAGGCTCTTATTGTAAGTGATCTCCAAAGTATCGTCAGTGTTTTTTACAGGTTCGAAGTCCTCTTCGAGTGTTTCAGGCTCGACCTCGATATTCATATACCTTTCTAAGTATCTTGAAATGTCGTCAAAATCGGTGCCGGAATACAAATTCTGGCGGTTGTCCTCAGAGGCAAAACGGTAAATGTCATACTGGCTTTCTTCATCGTTCCATTCCACTTCCATCTGCTCCTTGAAATCGGGGAGGAATCCTTTGGGAAAGTCATTCAGCTCGGTGTTGCTTGAGAGCGATATCGTGGTCAGATACAAAAGCGGAATGACTACGATCGAGATGAATATGGCGATAATCAAATACAACATGCTCGTAGTGAATATTCTATTCATCGGCCTTCCTCCAATCCGTCTTTCCACTGGTCAGGCGGACAAAGGCAAACGCGACGAGAATGATGAGAACCAATGTGAAAACCGAATACGTGATGGCCATTTTGTAGTTCGCGTCGGTCCGCGAGACGACACTTGAATAATAGACTACCCTTTCGAGCAGGAAGGGCACCCTTTGATAGCCAAAGATCATGACCACAACGAGCCACATCTGAAGGCCGGCGATCAAACGAAGCAGCAACGCCGTCACGATCGAGGGTTTGATGATCGGAATGACAATGTCCTTGATCGCTTTGGAGCGTGAAGCCCCGAACACAAGGGCGGATTCCTTCAGCTCGTCATTGAAGTTCTGAAGACCCGCGAGGATGATGATCATGACCGATGGCAGGACCGTCCATGTGTCGATGAAAATCAATGCGACCAGCGCTTTGGTCCCGCTCATGGTGGTCCAGGACTGTCTTCCATCGATAAGGTCGCCTTGTTCCATCAATGTCTGAAGGCCACTGATCTCCAATATGGAGTTCAACCATCCGAATTCAATGAGCCCGGTTGTCCATAAGACACCAACCGCCGCTTGCGGGAGCGCCATCGGGATCATCATGAAAAACAAAAAAAGTTTCGATCCCTTGAATTTCCTGTTGATGAGAAGCGCGAGCATGACCGCAAGGAAAAACTGCAAGACCAACGACACAATCGCAAATAACAGCGTGTTGATCAAAGCACGGTTAAACTTGGATTCTTGAACCATGCGGACGAAGTTCTGGAAAGTCAAATCTCCCTCCGCTGTCGTGAAACTCTCGAAAATACTTAACGAGACTGGCAAAAGCCAGAAAAGCACATAGAAAAGCAATGCCGGTACAAGAAGCAAATAAGGAGATTTTAAGATCGGCAAGACTTTTTTCAAAAGGCCTTGGTTTTTCAACATAAGGTCCTTGTCTCCTTTGATTGTGATGGGTTTTTAAATGACGGATCGATGCAACCATATGCATCATTCATGATAAAGGTTTTCAAAACAGCAATCATCTAAGACCTTTGAATGGATGAGGGACATGGTCGGTTTAATGAAAAACCTGTACAAGAAGGGATCTTCTTGTACAGGTCAAAAGCGTTATTAATCCCCTTCGTAAAGATCTTCTAGCTCAGCTTGTGCATCATCAAGTTCGGATTCAAGATTGCTTTCATCGATGGATCCGTCCATGATGCCTTCATAGATATTATCGTAGATACCCTTGACTTCTGACCAATCCGAATAGTCCGGAATCATCTGCAGGCCTTCAACGTTGGCGTTTTCAATGGTGTTGTATGCAATTTCCAGGACTTCATCTTCAGGGTCGTCACCCAGTTGAGCTTCTTCAATGGGCGGAATGGTTCCAAGCGCCGTATGACGGATCTTATCTTCGGAAGTGACGAATTTGATGAACTCTTCAGCCAACTCCCTTTCCGGTGCGTTCTTGGCGATTCCAATGCCATGTCCGCCTGCGATCGATCCGGCATTGTCACTGGTGCCTTTCGGTCCGGGCAGGATTTCGTATTTGGCGGGCGCGGCTTCATAGATCGCCGATACGACAGCCATGTGCTCAAACGCGAGATAGGTTGAATTGTCCCCCATCAAACTTTCGGCCACAGCGTTGTTGATGCTTTCGGGATGGATGGCGTCTTTCATCTTGAGGACGTCTTCCCAGGCTCTGATGTTACCATCGTCGTTCATCTTCGGATATTCGCCACCATGCGACAACGCCATGCCACCAACTTGATAGGTGAGCTGTTCGCGCGTCTTCGCTTTCATGAAGACTTTGTTGCCGTCCATGTTATTGGCCCATTCGACGAAGTCATCCCAAGTGTAGTTGCCGTCCTTGAGATCATCTTCACTCAGGCCTGAAGGCAGATCGTCAAACGCGTCCTTATTCGCTATGGAGACGTAAACGTCGGCATTGATCGGGAAGAAATAAGGGTTTCCATCCTTGTGGGTATTCTCATCGAAGGTGTCAATGAAGGTTCTGTCATCCATTTCATCTTCCAAATCGGACAAGTCTTCAACATAATCCTCTTCCAGCAGATAAAGCATGTTTCCATAGTGTTCGATTATAATGTCCACGGTGTATTCTTCTGAAGATTGTTCAACCTCAAGCTTATCCATCATGTCGGAATGACTGAGCTGTTCAAAACGGATTTCTACATCGTGTTCCTCTTCGAATGGTTCGAACAGTTCGCTTTGATACAGTTCTTGTTCTGAGACTTCTGACGCAAAAATACTTGCGATGACCAATTCCTTAGTGTCATCATCGCCATCGCATGCAGCTAGAAGACCAATGGAAAACACGAGCATAAAAACAATGACAAGCTTTTTCATGTGCACTACCCCTTTTTCAAATTTTTTCTATTGCATAAACGTATAGTATATTATAATTTTATCACGTTTCAGGACAATTTGAAATGTTTTATAAACCAAAGGAAAGCGCATACTTTATTGTTTATATGTTATGTATACTAATTTAGTAGATGGTCTTTGAGCAGTTTTTGCAATTTAGAATAAGAAAGTTGCTGTTTTCCAACTGCGTAATTGTGTTCGACCATGGTTTCGTATTGTTCTTTGTCGAATAAAACATCCCACAGTTTATCGGCAGCCCGACTGTATGCATTTGCATCCAGGGTGTAGAGTCCGTTGTCATCGGTGTGAAAGGTATCGCCCAAGGTGATGACTTTGAAGTCCAAGGGAGCGATGTCCGTCTTGTATACAGGGTATTCATAGAGCACAATCGGCTTTTTTGCAAAAATGGCCTCAATAAGCTGGTTCCCCCATCCTTCCAGGATGCTCGGATAAGTGATGGCATCCGCCATGGTGTAGACATCCCATAAGCTATACTTTTTCTCCGGGGAAGCCCTGCGCATCGATTCGACGCTGTCGTTGATCAAGTGGACCTTCGCCGACTTCCCTTCAAAGAGCGCCTTTAATTTAGCGTACCGGTCCGCCTTCATTTCATTCATACCGGCGATGACCAGATGAACAAGGGAGTCCTCACCGACCGTTTCTCCTGAAAACAGCGTCCTTCCAACGAATTGTCTGATTTCTGTTTGCATATGATCGGCCAAATAAACGGCAAATTCAATCGCTTTCCTATCTTCGATGCGTGTCGCCTGGAGCAATACGATGTCATTGTCCTTGATATCAAGACGTTCCCGCAAATCCTTGTTGAAATCGTCCTTATCCCAGGCTTTACGTTCGAAATCGAAAACATTGGGGATGACGGTTGCATCGATACCCTTGCGTTTTTTCAGCTCTTTTTGCGCGATCTTATTGATCACAAAATGCCTGGCGTCTTTTGCAAGCGGCGGAAAAGCCTTGTCGAGCAAGGACGCTACATAAGGAACGGTCGGGTGCGCATAGCGCTCCCGTTCCCAATAGAAGTCATGATGATGGTAGGCGATATCGACGATGTTTTTCTTTTGCAGTTTATCGATTGCGAGGCCGGCAGGCAGATGCAAGCCTAAAGAAGATACATTGTTCACAACGATCAGATCCAGTTCCAACGTATCGATCAGTTCCAGCAGCTTCGCATGGATCCGGTCCGCCATGGCTTCGATCACGGACTTGAACTCCGATTCACTGTCGTAATCCTCGAATGCCTCATAGGCATTATGGAATATCTTTTTATGGCTCGCGCTTCGGATGTCCAGTTCGGGAATGGCGTAAGTGTCTTCTCCCGGCTTCTCCGCTATATAATAGACCGTATGGCCCATCTGGGATAGGACCGTTTTCCATTTTTCCATTTCAAGGGAAACCCCGTCCGTCTCCCCGACTCGAAAATGCATCAATGCAATATTCATAATAGCCTCCTTAACCGCGGCGCTCCAACCATACATATTGATAGGGCTCAAGGGTGCATCCGCCTTCGATGGACCGATTAGCAATAAGGTCGGTTCCCTTCATATCGGTCTCGATGTTCACAAACTCGCTTGACAGGTTCACATAGACCCCGACGGTCGAGGTTGCCCCTTTTTTGACAAACGCGAACACCCGGGGGTCCGTCTGCAACACCGTCTTTGAAGCTTCCGGGTGGAAAGCGTCCTTGGTCCGGCGGATCTTCATCAGTTCTACAAGGCTTTGAAAAATTCTGTGGCGTCTGGAATGGGGGTCCGCCAAGGCCTTTTCCACTTCATTGACGGAAAGTTTCTCCCGGTTGATGCGCCTGGGCACCTGCGTAGTGTAGGCGCCTTGGAAATCGCTTCGTGATCCGAGAAGCGAATGGACATAAATACCCGGCACCCCTTTCATGCTCAGTAGAATGCTGTGCGCACCTAGAAACTTCCGGATGTGTTCTTCTTCACTGTCACCCGCACTGAAGAGCGCATCATAATAATTGATGTTCAACTCATAGACGGTTTCACTGCCATCGGGGTTGGCCTTATACGATACGTGTCCCCCTTGGTTTTTCACGTGGTCGATCATGAAGTTTCGTTCGTCGTCCGTGATAAGCCCTTCCGTCGGACGCATGCCGATGCCGTCATGACTTGCAAGGAAATTGAAATAAGTGGCGTTCTTGGTAAGTCTTGTCTTATCAAGCGAGGCCGTCCATCGTCTCAATGTATCACTGTTGTGCATCAAATACGCATGCAGGACGAGTGGCGGCAAAGGGAATTGATAGACCATATGGGCTTCGTCAAACGCCTCGCCAAAATACGAGACGTTTTCCTCGTGGGGGACATTGGTCTCACTGACGAGGTACGTCCCCGGGACCGTCCTGTTTAGTACATGGCGCATGATGCGGATCAGGCGGTGGGTGTTTTCGTGGTGAATGCAGGGGGTGCCCGACTCTTTCCAGATAAACCCGATGGCATCGAGCCGGATGAATTTCGCGCCCATCTTGGCGTAAAGAATCAATACCTTCAACAATTCCAGCAATACCTTGGGATTATGGAAATTCAAGTCGACCTGGTCTTCACTGAATGTCGTCCATAACCACTTATCCCCATCGGCTGTTTCGTACTTGTGGAACAGGGGCGATGAACGGGGACGCACGACCTTGGAGTAATCCGCATCCTCACGGTATTCTATGAAAAAATCATCGAACTTGGGATTGCCCTTTTGGTATTCCTTGAACCAGACACTCGATTTGGATATGTGGTTGACGACGGCATCGAACATCAAATCAAAGGATTGTGCAAGCTGTTGGATGTCTTGCCATGACCCCAGTTCCGGATTGATGGTCTTGTAGTCCTTGACAGCGAATCCGTCATCGGAGGAGTAAGGGAACATGGGAAGAATATGAACCGCCGACAGGATGCCTTTCAAGTGGGTGCTTAAAAAAGTCTCAAGCGTAGCGAGAGGCGTATGATAAGGATCCTGAAGCGTATCACCGTAAGTGATCAGCATCATGTCGGCTTGTGTGAGGGACGCGCTCTTTCGTTCTCTTTTCTCAGTACGGATCAATGACTCGATCTGGGTATGAAGCGTATCCGCTTCCTCGGGGTACACAGCTTTCAAGGTGTTAAAGAGATCCATGAAAACCCTCCTTCCGAACAGGTACGATTAATGGACGTCTCCATGCTTGATGGTTTCGGGTATTTTCACATCCTGAAGCATTTTCAGAAATGATGGCATCGGATTGAGCAACGATTCCTTGTATGGGACATACTGAGGTGCGACCGCATAAACCTCATCGATGTAATCCGTCGCCGGACTGCCTTCGATGCTGCCAAAGAGGCCTATCACCATTTTATTGTGCCGTTTCGCTAGTTTGGCGATGCCATAGGGCGCTTTGCCTTGGGACGTCTGGTCGTCGAAACGCCCTTCACCGACGATGACGATGTCATTTTGCTTGATGATGGATTCAATATCGACGAGTTCGATCAGAAAATCAATGCCGGACACCATCTCGGCTTTGAGGAAACTCAACGCACCAAACCCGACCCCGCCGGCCGCGCCGGCTCC
>JBKHIE010000074.1:0-7438 GCA_046538775.1 Candidatus Izemoplasmataceae bacterium | reverse complement strand
AATCTGAATTCTTGCATGGTATCACCTGTTAAGACATTATAACATGAATGCATGGACAATGTAAGACGGAATGGGCCGTCCGGCTTCCCATTTTCTGTGCATCATGGTTTATCCATCCCTCCCGTTTCATGTTATACTATAGAAAACGGAGGTGTGGCCATGCCTTTCACCATCGATAAAGAAGCCACCGATCACCTAAGCAAGCTGGACCCGATCATGAAACGCCTCATCGAACAAAGTGAAGTCCCCGTAGAACCCACCATCGAGGACCCCTTTCTCGCCCTGGTGGATACCGTGATCGGCCAGCAGATCAGCGAACACGTCAAAGCCATCCTGATGGAACGTTTGAAAGGTGCCGTAGGCACCATCACCCCGAAATCCATCAGGGAACTGGGCATCCAGTCGATGCATCATCTCGGCATATCGAAGATGAAAGCGGAGACCTTGATGCGGCTATCGGAAAGCGAAGACATGCTAAAAACCATAAAAGCCAAGGATAAAAAGACCATCCAGGGCATCCTCAAAAGCATCAAGGGCATCGGTGAGTGGACCATCGACATGTTCTTCTTCGTCTGTCTCAAAGACCCCCATGTCTTCTCCCTGAGTGACATGGGCATCAAGAACGCCCTTAAGAATCTCTACAACGCGAGCGATGAATCCCTCGGGCACTTCAAGGACTACTACCACCCTTATGAATCCGTCGCCCAGTCTTATCTCTGGAAATCCCTCTCCATGGATCAGAACACCATCGAATACATCAAAAAAGGAGGTGCCAAACATGCAGATTCATGATTACCTCAAAGCCTCACCCGTCATCGATGCTTCCGCCCATCTGTTCGAGGGCGCCCACGTCGTCGGCGATGTCACCCTCGGCAAGGAAGTGAGCGTATGGTTCAACACCGTCATCCGGGGCGACGTCGCCCCTGTCATCATCGGGGATTCCACCAACGTCCAGGACGGCACCGTCATCCATACCGCGACCGACTTCCCGACCATCATCGGAAAGAATGTGACCATCGGCCATAGCGCGGTCGTCCATGCCTGCACCATCGAGGACAATGCCCTGATCGGCATGCACAGTACCATCCTCGATGGGGCCGTCGTCGAAAAGGGCGCATTGGTGGCGGCGGGGACCCTCGTCCCTCCGGGAAAACGGGTCCCGCAAAACACCCTCGTCATGGGGAACCCGATGAAAGTCGTACGCGAACTCACCCCTGAGGAAAGAAGCGCGAACCGTAAGAACGCGGACCACTACATCAATCTCATGAAAGCCTATAAGGCCACACAATAAAAGGCGTCCGACGGACGCCTTCTTAGCGGTGCTTTTGAAACCAGGTCTTCATCGCGGTCTCATCTTTCAAAGCGGCATCCTCTCGCATATCGGAGATGTAATGCGATAACCCCGCAAGCATCCGCCGGTGCATCGCATCGTCGAACGAGCCGAAGGCGAAGATGTGACGGATGGCCTTATCGTAGAATGGCATGGGTTTTGAAAGGTGGACATAGCTGATGAAGGGGACATTCACACTCTCATGGTCCCTCGTATGCAAGAAGAGCACATCGGTGGTGATCGCCATGTATCGCCCGCTTTCGGCGATCTCATCGATCACGTGCTTGAGATAGAGGCTCTTGACATCCCCGTTCTCAAGCGGTCTTCTGAGCGTCACGTTCAAGGCTTCATCGACATTGTCCAGGTGTTCAAGGCTTTCATAATAATAGTTCCATTCAGCCATACCCAGGCCTCCATTCGTGTGAAAATGAAAACACATCGGACCCGTGGCCCAATGCTTGGCTTGCCGTCTATTACAATGTCAGTATAACACATCGGTCACATTTATAGAAATTTTTTCATCTGTCTTTCCATCACCCTCGCTTATCATGTATAATAAGACTATATAAGGAGGGACGCCCTATGGCCAAAAAGACCAGGACGCTCGACAAGGAAATGCGCCACCAGCTCTCCAAAGCCCAATGTTATGAACTCATGGACTACCTCATGGTCCATTTTTCAGACACCGAGGACTACCACTACAACTACTATTTCGATACTTCCGATGGCGCCCTTGCCAAACAAGATATCACACTCCGTCAAAGAACCATCCGCAAAGGCAAGGACTTCAAATACGTATTCACCCTCAAGATTCCGACCTACGAACCGGACACCTACGTGGAATACAACCAGCCCTTAAGCGAAAAGGAAATGCGCAGACTCGTCTACAACAACGTCCTTCCCGAAGGCGAGATCAAGGATCTGAGCTCCATCCATGGTGGCAACGTCAAAAACGTCAACCTGATCCGCGTCAGCCGGGTCGTCGCCACCTACAAGGACCTGAACGTCTTCTTCGATAAGATCTCCCACCGCGGAAAGACCTTCTACGAAATCGGCACCAACATCGAAAGCGACGACTGGGCATCAAGCAGCGACAAGGTCCAGGAGTTCAAGGAACTCCTCAAAAAATTCGACATCGAATACAAACGGGCCGACCGCCGCTCGAGACGCTTCCGTTGACATTCACTTATAGAACACTCGCGAATCCGAAACATTCGCGAGTGTTTTTTTATGGGTCATTGAAGGTGCTTTTCAAGTTTCTTGGCAGACGGCACACGGCCGCTGATCACGACCTCGCCATCAACCACGAGCGCCGGTGTTCCCATGACGCCGTAATCGGCGATCTTGTCGATGTCGGTGACATGTTCGACATCCGCTTCCAGGCCAAGCGACTCAAGCGCCTGATGCACGTGTTTCTCCAGAAGCTTGCATTTCTTGCAACCAGAACCTAAAACTTTGATTTCCATTGACAATGCCTCCTCATGAATAATTGTATATTTAAAAGAACCATAATCCACTCAAATAACCGATGATGGTCGCAAAGAGGGCGACCATGCCCACATACGTGAGCGTCTTTTTCACACCGAGCACTTTCCCGATGACAATCATGTTCGGTAGGCTCAGTGTCGGACCTGCAAGCAACAGCGCAACGGCCGGTCCCCTATGCATGCCGGTCTCAAGCAAGGAGACGATGATGGGGATCTCGGTGAGCGTCGCAAAGTACATGAGCGCCCCTGCGACGGATGCGATGCCGTTTGAGAACAGTGTATTTCCACCGACGGTGCTTGCGAGAAAATCCTCGCTCAATACGGCCTGCAGGATGCCCGCAAAGAAGATGCCGACCACGAATAGGGGAAGAATCTTTTTCGCAAGCGACCATGTCTCCCCGCCCCATTCACGAAGGTCATCCATATCGAGCCAGGCGATGATCGCGACACTAAGGATCGCGATAAAGATGAGTGTCGGGAGTGGCTGATAGACACTGAAAATAAGCATCGCGAGCAACGTAAGGAAAAAGACAAGTTTCTGCCAGGGTTTGAACGTAGAGTCTCCATCATCCCCTTTAAACATCGCCGCATTCGTATCCTGAACCTCACTGCGCCTATAGATAAACGCCATAATGGTTCCGATCACCAGGGCCAGAATCACCGCTCCGATCACACGGATGGTCCCGATGCCAATGCCGAGATCGCTGAACGTGAGCGTGATCGCAAGCACATTGATCGCCGGACCTGAAAACAAGAAAGCGACTGCAGGTCCTAGACCGGCGCCCTTTTTGCGGATCGAGGCGAACATCGGCAACACTGAACACGAACAGACCGCGAGCACCGTTCCCGACACCGAGGCTACAAGATACGCCCGCCATTTCTTGGCGGTCGGACCAAGATGCCTGATCACCGCGCTTTGGGACAGGAAGAGTCCAATCGCCCCGGAGATCGAGAAGGCGATGAAAAGCGAGGCGATCCGCATCAGGGAGAATGTCTCCCCGTCCTTGGGATAGAAAGCGTATTCGATCAGAAAACTGAATCCTTCTTTTAACACATTCCAGATATTGATAACTATTTCAGACATGATGACTCCTTGCAAAACTTATTTTTTAGGGTGTTCCATTGTCGATGATAATGACGTTCTTGATATTTCAACACGTTGACATGATCCTTATGCAAACTTGTGCTTCGTACGATTGGCAATGGCGACAAGCGCAAGCATCACAGGCACTTCCACTAGCAACCCGACCACCGTCGCAAGGGCGACGACCGGTCCGATCGTGATGGCGATCGCCACCGCGAGTTCGAAGAAGTTCGACGCTCCGATGAATCCTGCAGGAGCGGCAACATCGTGGGATAGATTCAACTTCTTGCCCGCGAAATAAGTGATACCGAATATGAAGAAGGTCTGGATGACAAGCGGGACACTGATCAGCAGGATATGAAGCGGATTGTCGATGATGAGGTCGCTTTGAAGCGAGAAGATCAGGACCAGTGTCAACATGAGCCCAGTCATCGTCACCTTCGAGAACTTCGGAATCACTCTTTGGTTCAAGTAATCAAGACCTCTTGTCTTTATGACCCGCGAACGGGTGATCGATGCCGCGACAAGCGGGATCGCCACAAAGAGAAGGACCGAAAGCGTCAGTGTGCTCCAAGGGATATGGATGTCGACCCCGACACTCGGGACGAGATAAAGCAGCAGCTGGACGATCGGGACAAAGATCAGAAGCAGGATGATGTTGTTGGTCGCGACCTGGACCAAGGTATAGGCCGCATTCCCTTTCGCGAGATGCGACCAGACAAAGACCATGGCCGTACACGGCGCAGCCCCGAGAATGGCGGCTCCCGCCAGATACTGCACCGCGATGTCGCGGTCGATCACCTGTTGGTAGATCAAAAGAAAGAAGAAACCCGCAATCACAAACATCGAAAACGGTTTGATGAGCCAGTTTACAACCCATGTCAGATAAAGCCCTTTGGGATTGTTGCCGATCTTTTTAATCGAGGTGAAATCCACCTTGAGCATGCTCGGAAAGACCATGAACCAGATCAAGACACCGATCGGCAAAGAGATCCGGGCGACGGTGAGACGGTCAAGAAATTCAGGAACGACCGGTATGAACTCTCCGATCAGAACCCCTAAAACCATTGCAATAATGACAAATACAGTCAGGTACTTTTCAAATAAACTCATGCATCCTGCTCCTTAGCAAGTAATTTTTTCTTCCAATAAAGCTTCGAACATTGTTTCGACTTCTTCAAGCGATGCCTTGTTCACCTTGTATAGAATCCGGTTTCCCTCACGGCTGCCTTCAATGAATCCGTTCGATGAAAGCACCTTCAGATGGTGTGAAAGCGTGGGCTGCGATATGTCGAGACAATGGATCAGATCGCATCCGCATACCTCGCCTTGATAGATACGGCTCAGTATCTTGAGCCTTGTATGGTCCGCCAGGACCTTGAGTATCTTTTCCATGCGTCTGTATTTATCCAAATCGATCCTCTCCCTTTATAGACGGCCGTCTATATTGATAACCATCTATAATCTAACACACCTATAAATCCCTGTCAACCGAAAGTGTCCTGAATACAATGTATTCTTTTTATTTGTAATGTGTGGTATGCTTTAATTGAAATGTAAAACCCAAAGAAGGAGGCTTACCATGCTGCGTTTCCCCGAACATCTTTACACCGATGTCCGCATCGAGAATGTCTATGAGACCAAGATCCATTATAAAAAGACAACGCTGCAAGAAGAAAACAGCCGGACCACCGAAGGGGTGTTCATCCGGGTGTATGACGGAAGCCGTTGGTATTATAGCGCCATCACCGATGCATCCGCCATCCAAAGTGAAATCGACAAGCTTGCATCCATGGCGACGCCAAACCCGGCGATTGACAAGGACCCCATCGTCAAAGCCTTTGAAGTCAACAAGGACGACAAGCATCGGTTCGACCAATGTTCCCTCAGAAACATCCCGATCAAGAAAAAGCGAAAACTCATCAAGAGTCTTTTGAACCTGTATGAGGACGATTCCATCGTCCATCATGAATCCCAGTATGTCGACAGGCATACGAAGAAGACCTTCTACTCTTCAAAAGGCGCAGACCTCCACTTCGACGTCCAGTTCTGCGGTGTGCGCTCCGATCTGGAGATGGCCCACGGTGATAACCGTGAACACTTCAGCACTTCAAAAGCGGGTGTCCGTTTTGAAGATCTGAACACCATCGCCGATCACATCAAGAATGAAGTCGACAAGAACATCGCCTTCATCAAGGCCTGCGAACCGGTCGAAGGCGGCGACTACCCCGTCCTTTTGAGCCCCGAGGCCGCCGGCGTCTTCACCCATGAAAGCTTCGGACACAAAAGCGAAGCCGATTTCATGGTCGGGGATGCGACCATGAAAAAAGCCTGGGCGCTCGGTAAGACAATCGCACCGGACGGTCTCTCCATCGTCGATAGCGGCGAGATCGATGGCAGCGGCTTCACCCCCTACGACGATGAAGGCAGCAAGGCCCGCAAGACCTATCTCATCAAAAAAGGCAAACTCGCCGGCCGGCTCCACAGTGCCGCCACCGCCACCGAACTGGGCGAAATGCCCACCGGGAACGCCAGGGCGGTGGATTTCGAATTCGAACCCATCGTCCGGATGACCACCACCTACATCGAAAAAGGCGACAAGCCCCTGGATGCCATCATCCAATCCATCGATCACGGCATCTACATCGACAAGATCAAACACGGATCGGGCATGTCCACCTTCACCATCGCCCCTTCACGCGCCTACAAGATTGAAAACGGGGAGATCACGACCCCCCTCCAGATATCCGTCATCTCAGGCAGTGTCTTTAAGACCCTGGAAAAAGTCGAGGCCCTCAGTCAGGAATTCGAGCTCCTCAGTTTCGTCGGCGGAGGCTGCGGAAAGATGGAACAGTTCCCCCTCCCCGTCGGTTTCGGAGGCCCCTACACCCTTGTCAGCAGTCTGAAAGTAGAATAGGAGGATACCATGCATAAAGAACACCTGTACATAAAGACCGAAGAGACCACGCTAAAGGTCCAGAACACCGAAATCGAGGCGGTCCGCAAGAAAGCCATCGAGAAAAACGCCGTCCGTCTTTTCGACAAGCACAAGATCGCCATCGCCGGTTCCCTCGGCAAACCGGACTGGAACGCCCTGGAAAGAAAGGCCAAGGACAAATTCTCCTTGAACCTGAAATACCCCTACCCCCTTTCTAAAGACACAAGGGACCACCGCCATTACCCTTTGAAAACGAAAATGAACGACCCCTCCCTTCTCGACACAAGCGAAAGGATCCTTTCCTTTTTAAGGGAGCGCTTCCCCGATTACCGCTTCTCCCAGTCCATCACCAAGCGCAAGACCACCAAACAGATGTGGAACACCGAAGACCTCGACCTGTTCGAAGAATCCTCCACCCTGGAGATCGGACTCCTTTTCAAAGAAAAAGGGTCCGCCGACCTCTTCAACGGTTTCATCGCCTTCGAAGGCCGCGACTTCGATCCAAAGAGGTTCATTGAATTCAACACCCACCTGCTTACGCAGTTCCAAAAGGAAGTCCCCCTTCCGAAGAAAAAGACCCTCCCCGTCTTCACCATCCA
>JBKHIE010000073.1:0-7484 GCA_046538775.1 Candidatus Izemoplasmataceae bacterium | reverse complement strand
CCCTTCCTTTTGTGTTGATGAAACGGACGATGGTGCGTTCGGCACGCCGGCACACCGTGCGGGCGTAATCGAAATAGGCGTTTTCAAGCGTGGTGTCGGTGCCCGGAAGATGAAACTCGGGTTCGATCTCCTTGGTGATGAGTTGCTTCTCCTCCTCGGTCTCGATGAAGCCGATGTCCTTCTCCCCGATCTTGCGCAGGGTCTCATAACGCTCCGGGTCGTTCTTGGGATCGGTCGCGATCAAGGCGTTGATGGCCTGCAAGGTCTTCTGGATGACCTTGATCTGTTCGTAATGGGTGTGATGGTAGGCGATGCCGAGGACGGCGCTGAGCTCGTCGATGGTTCCAAGTGTCTCAAACAGTATGTCGTCTTTGGGATACGGCAGGTTGGAATAATCCCTTGATGTCCCGGTATCCCCTTTTTTGGTCGAAATATTCTCCACTTTGTTGATGCCCATGGTATTCACCCTTTCTGAAGCAAAATTTGGATAGTTCAATTATACCATAAAACAGGGAATGCGAAGCCCTGATAAGTCAAGTTTTGAACCCTTTGACCCGCCATGCGGAAAGCGCCATGAAAACGACGGTCCAAAGGACGAGGATCATCACCAGGATGCCGGCGCTCAAGTCGGATCCGAAAAGCTCGATGTCGACCCCGTTGAATGCGCTGTAGGATTCCAGGGCCGCCTCGTTGCCTGTGAAGCTTTTCTCAAGCGCCTCTTCCATGTAGACCTTACGGTAAAGGGCCGTCATCTGCATGAAGGGAAGGGCGTTCAGGATGGACTGGACGGTCTTGTCGAAGACGCCGATCGGGACATACATGCCGTTGGCGAAGCCGATCAGGGTCGCGACGATCGAGGTGAAGGTGCCGAGTGCGTTCTGGCTCTTTATGAAGGACACGAGCGCATAAAGCATCGTGGTGAAGAGCGCGACGGACAGGGCCGTGACCAGGAGGGTCTTGAAAAAGGTCGCAAGCGGTAAGAATTCCTGGACGTTCAAATAGATGATGATCTGACCGGCAAGGAAGTTGAATAGCGCAAGCACAAACGTCACGATGAATGCGGCGATGAGATAGGAAAGCGTGATGGTCATCCGTTTCACAGGGGCGACGAAGAAGTCGTTTGAGACCCTCTCGCTCTTGTCATTTATCATCACGGATAAGAATCCGAGCGGCACGGTGACGGTGGAGACCATGAGCACACCGCTGAAAAGCCAGCTGTTTACGAGATAATCCGCGTCATCGGTGCCCTGCAGGGGTTCGGGCAGGTTCATCTTGAGCATCTCCATCAGAAAAAGCGCGTAAAGAAGAATGATGATGATGACGGCGAGCAACGAGAAGAAGACGGCCCAGCGGTCCCTTAAGAATACCAGAAGATGGCGTTTGATCAGAGAGGTCATTCCATCCCGCCCCCTAGGTGTCTTCCAGTAAGGCTCAGGAAGACATCATCCATGTCTCCCTTGACGATTTCAAAGGTCTTGATGGCGTCTTTGTATTTGTGGACGATCGAAAGGGCTTTAAAAGGGTCCTCGATGGGGATATGGATGGTGTTTTGGACGGATGAGAAGGTGACGGTGTCTTTTTTAAGCGTTTCAGCAAATCCCGGCTTTCCAGGCACAATCTTCAACGTATCATGGGCGTAGGCGATCCTGAGCGCCTCCGCCGAATCTTCAGCGATGATGTCGCCCTCATTCAAGATGATCACATGGTCGCAATCGATTACTTCCTGCATGTAGTGGGTGGTAAGCAAAATGGTCATCTTCGACTGGGCCTTGATTTTCAAAATCAAATCCCAAAGCGCTTCACGGGCCTGAGGGTCAAGTCCGGTGGTGGGCTCATCAAGCAGCAGAAGCTTGGGCTCATGCAGCAGGGCCCTCGCCACATCGACCCTACGTTTCTGCCCGCCCGAGAGTTTCTTGAAGGGCGTGTCGATGTAGGAGGCGAAGCCTGTCTCGTCCTTGAGTGCCTCGATGCGCGCATCCAGTGCGGTCTTGTCCTGGTAGTAAAACCGCCCCCGGAAGCGCAGGTTCTCACGGACCGTGAGATCGGGATCGAGGGTTGAATACTGAAAGACGACGCCGATCGATTTCCGGATGGCGGCATCGTCCTTGCCGAGGGTGTGGCCGTTGATCTTGACATTCCCTCCCGTCGGCGTCTTGAGCGTCGATAGCATTTCGATGGTCGTGCTTTTTCCGGCTCCGTTCGGGCCGAGAAGCGCAAAGAACGCTTCTTCTTTGACGTTGAAATCAATGGCGTTCACAGCTCTTAGGGAGCCGTAGTCCTTGGTGAGACCTTCGACTTGGATCATGCATGTCCTCCAAATGGTTTTTTTATATTATGGGTGAAAGCAGGGCAAGCAGGTTTTCAAAGAAACGCATCACGACACTGCGCGTCTTCCAGTCATCGAGGGTGATGAGGGTGGAATCCTGCTTGTCTTCGATGAAGTCCCTGACCACGTCATTGACCGCATCGTGGGTGAAGAGCGTGGATATCTCAAAGGATAGATGGGCGCTACGGTTGTCGAGGTTGTAGGTGCCCAAGGAGACGAGCTCATCATCGATGATGAACACTTTGGCATGGCAGAAGCCCTTGTCGTAGCGGTAGATCTTGATGTTGTAATCAAGCAGCGAGGAGACGAACGACTGGGTGACGCTGTAGATCAGTTGCTTGTCGGGAATGCCGGGAATGATGATTTCCACATCGATGCCGCTTTGACCCGCGACTTTGAGCGCAGTCAGGGTCTCTTGGTCCATGGCCATGTATGGGGTCATGATGCGGATGGACTTCTTGGCGTTGAAGAGCATCTTGAGATAAAGGTCGCGGATGGTCGCATCCTCGCTGTCCGGTCCGGACTGGACAATCTGGACGATGCCTTCGCTTTCGACCTTGGAATCCGGGTAGTAGAAATCGGAATCAAGGAAGGTGTTGGTGTTGTAATAATAGTCTTTCATGAAAACGGCGGTGAGGCTTTTCACCGCTTGGCCTTCAAGGCGGACCATGGTATCGCGGAAATAGGTGCGGCCCTTGTTGCGGTTGTCGTATTCATTGGCGAGGTTTATGCCGCCGGTATAGCCGCGTTTGCCGTCGATCACGACGATTTTCCGATGGTTCCTGAAATTGATCCGGGTGTTGAAAAGCGGGAAGTAGATGCGGTCGTTCAAGATGAAATCCACTTTCGAACGTTTGAGTCGCTTCAAGTATTTCCTGCTTGCAGTCGCCGTCCCGAGGGAATCGAAGATGACTTTGACATCCACGCCCTCTTCTGCTTTTTGCATGAGCAAATCAGCGATTTCACGGCCTTGTTCATCGCTTCTGAAGATGTAGAACTCCATGAGGATGAAATCCCGGGCGTGCTTGATCGCTTCAATCAGGTCGGGATAGAATTGTTCGCCGTTTTTCAGAATCTTCACATCGGTCCCGTTTTGAAAAGGCTGATGCAAAGAGAGCTGATGCGCGGTGTTGAAGATGCGGCGGAATCTGCGTTCGACGTTTTCAAAGTCCGTTTCGACATCGAACGTCTTGTCTTCATGGGTGATGTAGTTGTCCCTGACCATCAGGGGACGGTTCCGATACCGGCGGGAACGTTTGAAGCTTCGCCCGAAGGTCAAGAAGAGCGTCATCCCGACCACCGGTTCAAACGTCAAAAACAAAAGCCAGGGTAGGCGTTCATAGGGTTTGTCCGTCCGAAGCGTGATCGACAGCCACACGAGACCGAAGACGATGACGATGAACGACCGTACGACGAGTCCGAATACGCTCGATAGGGAGAAGAACTCCCATACGATTGAAAACAGGAATTCAAGGCCGAAGCGGAACCCGAGGGCGATGGCGATGACCAGCAGGACCATCAGTATTTTGCGGATGCTCTTTTCCATAGTTCACTCCCTACGTCGTAGTAGTCTCATTTTCAAAGACGGTCAGGTCTTTCTCCTTTTTCAAGACCGATGTGATGTCAGGTGCTTGGGAAGGGGGCAGGTTTTCGATGGCATCCTCTTCAAGGAAGGATTCAAGACTGTCCTTGAGTTTCAAGCGTTCACCACGGAGGTTCTCAAGTTCGTCAAGCATGGCTCTGCGGTCTTCCTCGAACGCTTTTTCGAGTCTTTCCTTTTCCCGTTCCAGGGCGTGTTCGGAGTTTTCTTTTTCTTTGAAGAAGTTCTCTTTTTCCATGTTGGTCTGGTTCTTGAGGTTCTGTTTATTCACTTCATGATCCTTGGTCAGCTTGGTGATGTGAAGTTCGAGACGACGTTTCTCATCCTTGAAGGCCGCTTCAAGTTTCTGAAGGGCATCGGTCTTCTCCTGTTCGATGGCCTCAAGGGTCTCCTTATAGGTCTGGTCGGCTTCCCTTTTCTTCTCGTCGATGGCGTTTGACGCCGCCTGGTAGTCCTTGTTGAGGGCGTTGATGTAATCGGTCATGCGGGCGTCGTTGTCGGTCTTTTCGCTTTTCGCACGGTGGATGCGCGTATTGATGTAGTCCTTGGCCTTGTCCATGGTTTCATAGGTGCGGTCGTGTTGGAAGGTGTTGAAGAGATGGGCCCGGTGCTTGGTCGCATAGGAAAGGTCCGAGAATGACCGGGTGGCTTCTTTGGAGAGACGACCGAGGGTGTTGATGTGGGTGTTGAGCTGGTCGGTGAGATGGTAAAGCAGCGTCTTGGCCTCTTCCAGGGACTGGTTGCGTTTGTTTTCGATGGTGCTCAGCATGTCCTGGTAGATGGCCCGTTTTTTCTCAAGGGCCTTCTTCTTTTTGTAGAGGGCTTCGTCATGGGCTTCTTGTTTCTGGTTGAGTTCTTGTTTGAGCTGGTCTTTTTGCTTTTTGATCTTCTTCCCTTTTTTCTCATCAAGACGGTTGATGGCTTCCACGGCCCGGTTTCTTTCAAGGGCGTGTTCGGTCATCATGTTCTCGATGATCTGCTCGTGGTTTTTAAGAATGGTGTCGTAGGTCTTCTGGTAGATGGCCCGTTCGTTGTCGTAGGTCCGTTCAATCGATTCGACCATGCGTTCATGGTCCTTCTTCGCGTCTTCGATCATGCCTTCGTATTCGTCGGTCTTGCGTTTGATCCAGTTTTGGACCTCACGGTCGACCGCCGGTTTCTTGGCCCTGATCAGATCGTTCTTGAGGGCGGTGTAGTTCTCGCTTTCCTTGCGGTAGTGGTCCACAAGCATGGCCTGATGGTCGTAATCCTTCTCGTAGCGTTTGAGCCAGGCGTGGATTTCCGTGTCCCTTAGGGCGTGGTCTTTGATGTAGCGGGCTTCGTTGCGGTCGCGTTCGAAGCTCTGGATGGCCTGGTCCTGGTCCAGGGTGCGCTTGGTCTTGTCGCGGGTGAACTCCGCGTCGGCAATCTTGTCCGATGCCTCCCGTTCGGCGTCGGCCTTGTTCCGGTAAAGCGCCGCTTCGTTTTCCTTCAGGTCGCTTTCTGGTTGGGCGATGGTCTTCTCGTGGGTCCTGTCGAGTTCGATCTCATCGCGTGACTGGTCGAAATTGAGCATCTGGACATCGTGGTCGATGCGGATGGCCTGTTTGCCCTGGTCGTATTCGGCGACGGCCTGGTTGTAGGTCTTGTTCGCTTCATCGATGGCGATCTTCTCGTCGGTTTTGACCTGCTCGATGGCATGAAGCGCTTCTTCAATGGCATGGATGTGGGTCATCTTGAGCGCCTTGATGGCTTCGCGTTCGCTCTTTAGGACCTTGTCGCGTTCTTCGAGGCGGGGCCGAAGGGCTTCGGTCTGCTGGTCCTTTGTCTGTTTCAGTGTCGCTTCATGGCTCTTCTTGAGCTGTTTGATGGTCTTGTCGATCTTATTGAGCTGAGCGCTGTCGTTCAGTTTTTTGGCTTCGTTGCGATAACTCTGTTGTTTCGAGAGTTCATTGGCCTGACGTTCCTGGACGCTTTTCAGCGCCTTTTCTTGTTTCGCTTTCAGGGTGTCGATGGCGCTGTTCAAAGGCCGCATGGTTTCCTCATGGGTCTTCAAGCGCGCCTTGATGGCTTTCCTGTATTCGTCCTCCGCTTTCTTGAGATCGTCATGCTTCGCCTGGTATTTGGATTTATAGGTCTCCTTGATGGTTTTATAGGTGTGGTTGAAATCCAGACGTTCATGTTCCAGGCGGTTGGCATTCACCACATAGCGGATATTGGTCTCCCGCTCCAGATCGGAGACCCTTTCGCTATGGTCTTCAATGGCCTGGTCGATGACCTCGTCCGCCTTTTTCTGGATGTCAAGTTTGACTTCGGTCGCTTTTTTGACCGCAAAGTCGTAGTCGGATTGGCTCTTCTGGGCTTTCATCCTGGAAAGCTCTTTTTTCTTCTCGAGGTTCTCTTCCAATGAAGCCATGTCCTTATCGAACGTTTCGCTCGAATCCTTTTCCTTAGTGTCTATTTTGTTCAGTGTCGTCTCGTAAGCCTTTCTGTGTGCATCCTTATTGGCCTCGGTCGTACGTTCCAGCAGATCCAGGTTGAACGCGTGGTTCTTGAGGCTCTCTTTGATCGAGGCCTTGATGGCCTCCTTGTTCGTGTCGAAAAGCTGATAGCGATTCCTGATCCGGTCCTCGCTTTCAAGTATCTTTTCGACAACACCTTTAAAATCCTTTTCAAGCCTTTGTGTGACCCGATTGTTTTCCTGCACGATTTTTCCCCCTTAATAGTTTTATGACTATCCCTCAAAGAGTGACATCGACGGTGTCGATGACTCTGAATTGTCCGCTGATCTCGATGGTATCGATGGAAGCATCGCCGTCTTGAATCCTGACGTCGATCCTGGAAGGTTTCCCGAGGGATTCCCCTTGGTGGATGACGCCTTTTTCAAAGGGTCCCTGATGCGTGTATAGAAGGCTGCTTAAGGCCGCCGCTGCCGTCCCGGTCGCGCTTTCTTCCTGGATGCCGATCAAGGGTAGGAAATTGCGGATGATTGCAAGCGCACCCGGCGCTTCAGCGGTATAAAAAACAATCCCTGAAACACCGTGTGTTTCGCTGAGGTCACAAAGCTCGCGCCCGTCTGGTTCAAGGCTTCTTAACGTCGTTTCTTTCTTCAGGCCGACATAGAGTTCCTTGACGCCGGCATCGATGGTGACGATGGGAAGCGAGGAAAGATCGCTTGCGTTCAGAGGGAACCGGTCCGTGACAAGGGTAGGGGCGTGGGTTTCCAGGATGGATGGCTTTGGGAAGATGAGGGTGGCTTTCGACGCCTCGATCTTCACCGGAAAGAGTCCGGCAAGCGTCTTGAGGTTTACTGTCCCTAAAGGCATGATGCCTTTTAGGCGAAGGAGGTTCAAAAGGCCGATGGTCGCGTGTCCGCAAAGCGGAACCTCGTTGCTTGGAGTGAAATAGCGCACTTCGATGAGGCCTTCTTGGATTCCGGTGATGAAGGCCGTTTCGGAATAACCGATGGTTTTCGCGACGTGTTGCATGGAGGGGCTGTTCAGGGATGAGGCGTCCAGTACGACCCCGGCTTCATTTCCCCCTTGGTTTTTGTATGTGAAAGCACTGACGCGGTGGACG
>JBKHIE010000072.1:0-7638 GCA_046538775.1 Candidatus Izemoplasmataceae bacterium | reverse complement strand
CTCTTTGACATCAATGGCGACCTGATCGGCATCAATAATATGAAAATTGTGGAGGAAGGAGCCGCCAACATCGGATTTGCGATCCCTTCCAACACGGTCGAGCGGATTGTCGAGGACCTTGAGGAAAACGGTGAGGTCGAAAGGCCGTTCCTAGGCATCAGTGCCGCCGCCCAGGTGAGCGATTGCGGTCAGGAATACGGTGTATGCCTGAGCAGCGTCCAGGCTGGCGGGGCGGCAGAGGAGTTGGGACTTCA
Organism: Candidatus Izemoplasmataceae bacterium; assembly: GCA_046538775.1. Classification (GTDB taxonomy): domain Bacteria; phylum Bacillota_I; class Bacilli_A; order Izemoplasmatales; family Izemoplasmataceae; genus M55B118. The sequence goes on along the minus strand of JBKHIE010000072.1, from coordinate 7,384 downwards.
ACAGCAGGATATCATCATCGGCTATCAACTGGAAGGCTGGGATGATTTCGAAGAAGTCCTCAATTTCAGCGAACTCAGGGAGCTGATCCTGAACTCATCGGTCGGCGACCGGATCCGCGTCGAATACATACGGGATGGCGAAACCTTTGAAACCGACTACACCGAACTCGACCCTCATCCGGATGACCGTTAGGCATCATAATATGGGTGTGCTTATTGTAATTCCGCGGGATTTATAATACAATGTGTAGCGTGAGTGAAAGCTCGCATGATTAGGAGTGATTCATATGGCCCTTACCGCGGGCATTGTAGGGCTACCCAACGTCGGCAAGTCCACCCTTTTTAACGCCATCACCAAAACCAAGGCGCATGCGGCGAACTATCCGTTTGCGACCATCGACCCGAACGTCGGGATTGTCGATGTGCCGGATGCACGCCTTTATACCATAGCGGACATCGTCAAACCGAAATCCATTGTTCCGACATCGTTTGAATTCACCGACATCGCCGGCCTTGTCAAGGGCGCCTCGAAAGGGGAGGGCCTTGGCAACCAGTTTCTTTCGCACATCCGTGAAGTCGATGCGATCATCCACGTGGTGCGCTGTTTTGAAGACGGCGATGTGCCGCATGTGGACGGGTCGGTCGACCCGATCCGCGATGTGGAGACGATCCATACGGAACTGATTCTGGCCGACCTTGACATTGTTCAAAAAAGGCTGCCCCGGATCGAGAAGAAGGCGAAGCTCAACATCGACCGCGAGACCAAGGAGGAATTCGAACTCCTAAAGCAACTTGAGACCGCCCTTTACGACGAACGCCCCATCCGGGACATGACGCTCACCAAAGAAGAGAAGGACACGCTCAAGAGCTATGGCTTTCTGACCCAGAAACCGATGCTTTATGTGTGCAACATCTCTGAAGAGGCCCTCACAAGCGGCGAAGAAAACAAGCATGTGGATAACGTCCATGCGCTCGCCGCAAGCCAGAATGCGGAGGCTCTTACCATCAGTGCCCAGATTGAAGCTGAACTCTCCGAACTTCCCGAGGAGGACAAGGCCGCCTATCTTGAAGAGCTCGGCCTGAACGATTCAGGGTTGAACCGTCTGATCAAAAGAAGCTATACGTTGCTCAACCTCAAGACTTTCTTCACCGCCGGTGAAAAAGAGGTGCGTGCCTGGACTTTCAAAGAGGGCATGAGAGCCCCTGAATGTGCGGGCATCATCCATACCGACTTTCAAAAAGGGTTCATCCGGGCTGAAACCATGCGCTATGAAGACCTTGTCGAACACGGTTCCATGCAAAAGGTCAAAGAAGCTGGAAAAATGCGCCTCGAAGGCAAGGACTACATCGTCAAAGATGGCGATATCCTGCTATTTCGCTTCAACCTATAATATAGCCTGAAAAATAAGGAGATTTACTATGACTACCGCACACATACTTCCCTATGCGAACCTGATTCTCGTACTGTTTTTCGTCACATTCTTTACCGACATCTTCTACCAATACTTCCGTTACAAGACATTGGTTCCAAGAAAAATGCTGACATACAAGAAAGGCGGATTGTTCGAGCATTATTTCATTGTGCTCGCAATCACGGCCCTCATTGCCGTCTTGCATATCGGGTTTGGAATCGATCCCTTTTTAGAGGTGAACGTCGTATCCACCGCACTTTCCATTGCGACGACGTATTTCACGGCCATTGTCTTTTTGGTGTTCTTCCTGATTTTCGCTTTGTATCTCGGATTCTTTTTCTATGCCAAGGCCAAAGGCATCGAGGACCGTAACGAGTACCTTTCCAATCAGGGCCATCGCATTGTCAAGACCTCGTTCATCGCATCGTTCATCTTGGCCACTGCGTTTATCATCCTGGTCGTACTTAGTCTTTAAACGAGGCACCGGGATTCCATCCGGTGTCTTTTCAATATGAAAAGGGAGTGTATGCCATGCAAGCAGCGATCATTTCAGTGGGTGACGAATTATTGATGGGCAAGACGGTCAATACCAACCAGGCCACCATCAGCAGGGAACTCAAGGGACTCGGCATTGAGACAGCGTATGCCGTCAGCGTCCGCGACAAGAAGGATTCCATCCGCAGAGCCCTTGAAAAAAGCCGGGAGGATGTGCTGGTTCTGACCGGTGGTCTCGGTCCGACGAGGGACGATTTGACCAAGGAGGTCGTCGCCGAGCACTACGGGCTCGAACTGGTTGAAAACAAGCATGCCCTCGCTACCATCCAAGGGTATTTTGAACGCACCGGTCGCAAGATGAGCGACACGAACCTCAAACAAGCCTATTTCCCGAAAGACGCCATCGTCCTTGACAACGCCTTCGGCACCGCACCGGGCATGATCCTTCATGTCGATAGGCAGTGGGTCATCCTGTTGCCGGGTCCACCGCATGAGATGCGCCCGATGTTTCAGGATGTGAAACGGCACCTTTCCAAACTCGGGACCAAGCCCATAAGCCGGAAGGGCCTGAGGGTGATCTCGATCGGGGAGAGCGAGATGGAAGAACGGCTCGCCCCTTTATATGAACGGCACCGGGAAGTGAACATCGCACCGTATGCCGAAGTGGGTGAGCTCACCTACATCTTCACATCCGAAGACGAGGGGAAAGTCGATGACGCCATCCGGGATTTCGAGCATCAGTTCAGCGATCTCATCATCGGCACCGAATCAAAAAGCCTTGAAGAGGTGCTTGTCCACACACTCATGCATCAAAAGAAGGTCATCTCCGTGGTCGAATCATGCACAGGCGGCATGGTCGCAAGCAGGATTGTCAATGTCCCGGACGCCTCCAGAGTGTTCAAGGAATCCTACGTGCTTTACGATAACGAAAGCAAGATGAGACAGCTTGGTGTCAATGGGGATATCATTGAACGTTTCGGCGCTGTAAGTGACCAGTGCGTCTATGAGCTTGCTTATCAGCTCCAGCAGAAGACGGGAGCGGACATCACCCTGAGCATCTCCGGCATCGCCGGACCGGGCGGTGGCACCGATGAGAAGCCCGTGGGCACGGTATATTTCGGCGTATCGCAAAAAGGCCATACCAAGACCTATCATAGAGTCTTCTCCGGCCAAAGGCAGTCCGTCCGTTCCAAAGCCGCTTCCTATGGCATGTACCTGGTGCTTAGGAACCTGATTGCATGAAGACCGCGATCGAAAGCGGCACCCATCAAGGCATCCCCTATAAGACCTATGCGCATCCAAGGCCCAAGCGTCTCATCTTCATCAATCACGGGGTTTTCGGCAACAAGGAACGCATCCTGACCCTGTTTGGGATCCAGCTCGCTAAAATCGGCTACAAGGTCGTAGCCATCGACGCCAGCAGGCACGGAGAAAGGGGCGAGGCCCCATTCTCACCACGGGACGAAGAAGAGGCGTACAGACAGATCTTCGATGTGGTCAGGGAGACCAGCGAGGACATCCTGCTGATGTACCACGGCCTTTACGATAAGGACTATCCGGATTTCGACATCCTGGGTCTTTCCATGGGCGGGTATGTCGCGTACCATATGACGACCATCACGGACCATGTGAAAACCCTCGTCACGATGATCAGCAGCCCCGATTTCATTCCCGGCGCCAAGGGCCGTGGCATCGATGCGAGGGCCATGCGTTCGATCGAGACCATGAACCCCGCCAGAAACGTCTCAAGGATGCATTTTAAAAACGGATTGGCGCTTCTCGGTGAAAACGACGGTGTCATCGACAAAGCCGAAACCTTCACCTTCGCCAAGGAGAATCCCGGACTTCCCTTGGAAGTGAGAACCTACGACACCGGGCATCAGGCCAACCAGGCGATGCAAGAAGACACGCTTGAGTTCCTGAAGAAAAAAGCTTTTACAGAGGCAAATAAATAGGGGGGAAGTGTTTACAACACACCCCCTTTGTGCTATAATCATTTGGCGTGAGCAGAGCTCACGTTCATCCTTGCTGCCCAAGCGGGGCGGCCATAGACCAAAAGGAGGTATATCATGCGAAAATACGAAGTCATGTACATCATTCGTCCCACCCTTGAAGACGCTGAACGCGAAGTCGTCATGGAGAAGATCAACCGCGTCTTCATCGACAACGATTCAGAAGTCACCAATGTGGATGAATGGGGTATCCGTGAATTGGCGTACGAGATCGAAAAGCACAGAAAAGGCTATTATGTGGTTCTGAATGTCAAGGCCACACCTGAAGCTGTCAGCGAATTCGAACGTATCATCAATTTACAAGAGGACATCATCCGTTATATAATGATTAAAGATCCCAGGTAAATAAAAAAAGGTGATACGATGATTAATCGCGTAGTACTGGTTGGAAGACTGACCAAGGACCCAGAATTGAGACGCACTTCGAACGACACGCCCGTAACCACGTTCCGCCTTGCGGTAAACCGTCAGTTTACCAACAGGCAAGGGGACAGGGAAGCGGATTTCATTCAATGCGTAGTCTGGAGAAGACAAGCTGAAAACGTGGCCAAATATGTCAAAAAAGGCAGTTTGGTCGGTGTGGAAGGCCGGATTCAGACACGCAACTTCGATGACCAGAACGGCAACCGCCGCTTCATCGTTGAAGTGGTCGCCGACAGTGTGCAGTTCCTTGAGACGAAAAATACCGCCCCATCCGATGATTACGGATATGGCGATGACCCCTATTATGAGGACCGTCCCAAGAACAATCGAAATTCCAACCAAAAACAATCCAATACCCAATCTTCCAAATCCAATTCCAATGACCTCGACGATATCGACATCGCCGAGGACGATCTACCATTTTAAAAGGGAGGCATACACATGGCACGTGGAAACTACCGCAACAAACGCCGTAAGAAAAAGACATGTTACTTTACTGAAAACAAGATCGAATACATCGATTTCAAAGACGTTGAGCTTCTGAGACGCTTTGTTTCAGACCGTGGGAAGATTCTTCCCAAACGTGTGACCGGAACCAAAGCCGGCTACCAAAAAGAGCTCAGTGTCGCCATCAAGCGCGCACGCCACATGGCGCTTCTGCCGTTTGTAAGAGACTGATCCAATGAAAAACGCATTCCGCGGAATGCGTTTTTTTATTGGAATGATCCCTAGGCTTCGGGACGTTCATCGATCGGTCGGATTGTCTGCATCAGATAGATGAACGGCGTATCAAGCACAGCGACGATCAATTTGATGATATACGTGGTGAAGAGGATGGAGAGAAGCACCGGAGTATCATAAAGCCCCAGGAATGCGATGGGTACGAATATGGCTGAATCGACCAGCTGGGACATCATGGTCGAACCGATGTTCCTGAGATAGAGCGTGCCTTTAGAAGGGTAGCGGGAACGGATCTTCTGAAACAGGTGGACATCGAGCAATTGCGAGACAATGTAGGCGGTGAGACTGCCCAGGACAATTCTCGGGACGACTTCGAAGATTGTGGTGAGCGCATCGTGTGCGAAGTCATCCGGTCCGGGAGTGAAAAGCAGGGCGACCTGCATGATTACGACCATGGTGACCATCGTGAAGAAGCCTAGATAGACGGCCCGTTTAGCGTCTTTGAGCCCGTAGCGTTCATTAAGGGCGTCGGTTGCGAGAAAGAGCGTACCATACATGATGTTGCCGAGGGTTGCGGTCATGCCGAAGAGTTCGACAGTCTTGGTGACCTGGATGTTTGCGATGATGGTACCGACCGCGATCCAGGCGAAGAGTCCTGTTTTTCCAAACAGCTTGTATACGGCCACGATACATAGGAAATTCAGGATTGCAAAAGAAAGCCATAATAATTCATTCATGTGTTGCCTCCTAGTTTTGATAGCGCAGGATGGTTTCGAACTGCGGTTACAATGAGGTATTATAGCCGTTTGGGCTGATAATGTCAAGAACATGACAAAACATGTCAAAAAAGTCTTGACACATGACAAAACATGCCATATACTAACAGTATAAGGAGGTGATTGAAATGGAATCCTTTCCCTACACAGTTGCCGATATCATCGATATGACAGGCATTAGTGAGCGCACAATCCGAAGGCATTTGAGAGACGGGCTGTTAAAAGGCACAAAGGTTGGAGGTTCTTGGCGATTCACAGAAGAAAATATCAAGGACTATTTCAATGCGAAGACTATGAAAACGAAACTAAAGGATCAAGCAGGAGAAGATGTTATGAATTTTTTATCGGAGAGTATTGAAAGTAACAAGGATCGGATCTGCAGCATCATCCATTTTGAACCGAAGGACAAAGCGGCAGAGAAAGAAGCGAAAAAAGCGATCATGGAACTGGCCCATTCGCATTCTGACATGTCGATGAAAATGACGAAGAAGGAAGGCGTTCTGCGGTTCACATTGATTGGCGGGTATGATTTCATCCTGTCATGCAGTGAACGGTTGAATGAACTCCGTGCCTGAAGAGCGGGCGATGAGAGGGCATAAATAAGCGGCGTGGCCATCCACGCCGCTTATTCATTATTTTTTGTGAAATCCAGCGTCAATCAATGCCTGTTCTGCTTGAACATGGGTTGAATAGTGGATCGTCTTGTCTTTACACAGTTCTTTTATTTTAGCAATGACTTCTTCTTTGGGTTCTTTGAACTTTTTAGCCAGGTATTCAATCTCATGCATTTCAGAACAATTGAAATAGTCTCTGTCCTTGCGTGGCATGAACGCCCTCCTTCGTTTTTGATGCTTTAATTATAAACCCTTGAAGGTATTTTTTCATTATAATTTTTTCAAATCGTCATTCGTGATGTCTTTGGACCTGGAACCGTTTGATTGAATAGGGTTCGCCCGGATGGATGCCTGCTTTTCGAAGGGCGATGGAAAGCTGTTCATCCGGTGTGTCGATGCCTTCTAGATCAGGCAGGAGCACACCCTTTCGGGGCGGGTTTTCAACGATCACCCCATAGGTTTTGGGGTCCAGGTCATCGATTGAGGCGACTTCCTCCCCTTCACCAAGGACGTCGACGCTGATGGTGAGCGCATCCAGCTCCTCCCCTTTAACCGGATCGAAGCGTGGGTCGTGGATGGCTGAAGCGATGGCGTTCCGTCTGATTTCTTCGGCGAGGGAAGGCTTTGTCGGTTCAAGGGTGCCAATGCAGCCGCGGAGCTTTCCATCCTTCTTCAAAGTGACGAAAGCCCCGGCTTTTTTAGATTCCATCGAAGACGGCAGGCTCAGGGGCCGGGAGCCGCTTTTGACATTGAAGTGGTCTTCGAGGGTCTTTCTTGCCAAAGCGACATACGGGTCGGGATGGTCGTTGGTTTCACCGGAGATGGACGGTTCCTGGGCGTCTTCTTGTCTGGGTGTATAGCGGGCGATGGCATACCCCACTCCGAACGGCTCTTCATAGGACAGGAGTTCGGATGTTTCGCTCGACCCTCCGATGGCGCCGACCATCATGATGAACGAGCCGAGACCGCAT
>JBKHIE010000006.1:0-29615 GCA_046538775.1 Candidatus Izemoplasmataceae bacterium | reverse complement strand
AGGCCGTTGCCTGTCAGGATGACGCTTACGGTTTCACGGGGTTCGATGATGGATTGCTTCATCGCCTCTAAGAGTCCAGCATACGAAGCGGCTGAAGCCGGTTCACAGAAGAGTCCCTCTTCACTGCCGAGGGTCTTGATCGCCTGCAGAATGGCTTCATCACTCACGGTGATGAAGGCGCCTTTTGAAGCGGTGACGGCGCGCAGGCCCTTGGTCGGGTTGCGCGGGATGCCGACGGCGATGCTGTCGGCGATGGTGTCTTCACCGGCCGCTTCAAGAGTCGAGCGACCCTTTTTCCAGGCGTCATGAAACGGGGCGCACCCTTCGCTTTGGACGCCGAGGATTTTCGGTATTTTATCGATCAGCTTCAGTTCGTGGAGGTCTTTGAAGCCATTGTAGACGCCTCCGATGGTGCAGCCGTCCCCGACGCTCACGACGACCCAGTCGGTGGGGGTGAAATCGAGTTGCTCGGCGATTTCAAGGGCGACGGTCTTCTTCCCTTCGACCATGTGGGGGTTGATGGCGGCGTTCCGGTTGTAAAAGCCGTAACGGTCGATGGCTTTCTTCGATAACTCATAAGCGGCCTTGTAGTCGCCTTGCACACTGATGAGCGTGGCGCCGTAGGCCATGATCTGGGTGAGTTTCCCTTTCGGGGCCCGTTTCGGAACAAAAATCACGCTCTTTAGGCCCATCCGGGCCGCATTGCCGGCAAGCGATGAGGCGGCGTTGCCGGTCGAACTGCAGGCGACGGTGTCCTTGCCGACCTCAATCGCCTTCATGACAGCGACCGCGCTTGCGCGGTCTTTCAAAGAACCGCTCGGATTGACGCCTTCGTCCTTGAAATAAAGGGTCTTGAGACCGAGCGCTTTTTCCAGGCGGTTTGAACGGTACAAGGGGGTCCATCCCACTTTCAAAGTCCGCTTCATGGCCTCGGTCTTTTGGACACTCATGAGCGGATGGTAGCGCCACATGGTCAAGTCGTTGTTGTTTTGGAACCATTCTTTTCTCAACAAGACACGCAACCGCTCGTAATCGTAATGGATGTCGAGAATGCCTTTGTCCCCGCACTCGGGGCAGGTGATGGCTTTCGTGTCTTTAGGGAGCGTACGTCCGCACAGCGTGCAGCTGTAGTGTGTGACATAATCCACTAGGCATCATCCCCCGCTTCAAGCCGGGTATGGTCAAAGGCATCGACATCGAACAGGCCCTTGTCCGTGAGTTTCAGGGCTGGAATCACGGGAAGCGAGAGGAAAGCAAGCTGGATGAAGGGGTCCTTGATCTTGCTTGAAAGCCCCATCGCACGCACGGTCTTCTTCATCGATTCAAGGGTGTGGGCCACGCTTTCATGCCGGACGGTGGTCATGATGCCACCGACTTCAAGGGGCAATGTGGTCACCTTGCCCCCATCATCTACCAAGGCGATGCCGCCTTGGGATTTCATCAGCGCGTGCACAGCCTTTTCCATCGCTTCGTCGGTATCGCCGGTCACGATCAGGTTATGGGAATCGTGCGCGATGGTCATCGCGAGCGCCCCGTTTTTGAACCCGAAGCCCTCAACGAGCCCGAGACCGATGTTGCCGGTCTTTTTATGGCGTTCGACGACCGCGAGTTTCAGGATGTCCTGGTTTGGATCGTTGACATAGAGGCCGTTTTCCACGCGCACCTTCCGGATCTCTTTTGTCGTGGTGATGTTGTTCTCGATCAGACCGATGACTTTGACGCTCTCGTGATTGAGTTTCAATCTGAAATCAAGGGCCGAGGCATCGATATGGACGCTTTTTGTGATGGTGGACTCGATGATCGGTTCCGGCATGCAGGTCGCCCTGCCGTTATAGGCCACAAGTCTCCCTTTCTTATAGACCTGGATGGGTTCGATCGCTTCAAGGGAGCTGAATACGATGAAATCCGCATAACGGTTCGGTGCAATCGCGCCATGCCGCTTCAGCCCATAGCATTCCGCGGCGTTCAACGTCGCCATGCGGATGGCCTCGATGGGGTCGATGCCATAGTCGATCGCAAGGTTGACGTTGTAGTTGATGTGGCCTTCTTTGGCGATGTCTTCAGGATGCTTGTCGTCGGTGCAAAAAAGGAGCCGTCTTGAGGTATGGGGGTTCACGGCTGGGAGGAGCGCCTCGACGTTGCGTGTGACCGAGCCTTCCCGAAGGTGGACATACATCCCCTTTTGGACCCTTTCAAGCAAGGCTTCGTGGGAGAAGCATTCGTGGTCGGTCATGACGCCTGCGGCAACGTAGGCACTTAGGCCATACCCGCTTAGTCCCGGAGCGTGGCCATCAATAATCAGGCCTTCCATGGCTTTGATCTTGGCATGGATCTCTTCCGCGCCTGAGACGACGTCGGGATAGTTCATGACTTCCCCGAGTCCGTGGATACCTTCGACATCCCTTAGCCGTTCGACGGTTTCTTTGTCGATGGTCGCACCTGAAGTCTCAAACGTCGTCGCAGGGACGCTTGAAGGCACCATCATGAAAACATCGAGCGGGGTCTTCTTCGCGCTTTTGAGCATGTAGCGGATGCCGTCCTCGCCGGCGATGTTCGCAATCTCGTGCGGGTCGGCGATGACGGTGGTGGTGCCTTTGGGGAGGATGATGTTGCCGAACTGGGCGGGGGTGACCATCGACGATTCGATATGGACATGCCCGTCGATGAAGCCTGGTGCGACGTACTTGCCCTTGAGGTCGTGCTCCTTCTTGCCGTGGTAATCCCCGACCCCGAGGATCATGCCGTCCTGGACGGCGATGTCGCATCGTTCGATCGCACCCGTGAAGACATTGACAAGGCGGGCGTTTTTGAAGACCGTTTCCGCTTTCTCTTTGCCACTCGCGATGGCCATTTTGGTCGTGACGTTCATCGTCTCACCTTCATTCATAGGATGTCTAGGAATCTTCGGATCAGATTATGGGCGACATGGCGCCGGTAGGTCTTGTTGGAACGCTGGTCGTCGATCGGTCTTATGTGTTCATCGTAGGCTTTGATGATGGCATCTTCGTGCGCTTTCAAATCATGGGGACGCTTCCCTATGTAGGCATTTTCAATCTCAGGGGCCCGCACCACCGTGGCGGCGACGGCGTTCAAGGCGATGCGGAGGTCTTTCACCACGCCCTCCTCGATCCGGGCGGCGCCCGAAAAGGCGATCTTGCTGATGGCATCGGCCTTGCGTCCGCCGACCTTCTTGAAGTACGTGTGAGTGAACGTTGGAAGCGGAATCAGGATCGTGGTGATGAGCTCATCCGGTTTCAGTTCCGTTCTTGAAGGGCCTGTGATCAAATCCTTGACTAGGACGGTCCGCTCACCGTCCGCAGAGCGGATTCTCGCTTTCGCATCCAGCATGATGAGGACCAGCACCGCATCGGCGGCCGGCGAGGCGTTGGCGATGTTGCCGGCAAGCGTCGCCACGTGCCGGAGTGCGGGTGAGGCGAGTTCCCGGATGCACGCCTTCAAGGGTTCGGGGATGGCTTCATGCTCAAGCAGGGTCTCATAAGGCGTGAGGGCGCCGACGCTGATTTGGTCAGCCTCGACGTCGATCCCTCTTAGTTCATCAAGCTTGAAAAGGTAGAGGGCATCGAAATCGAACTCGGGCGGCGTGTTGGCCCAGCTCCTTCGTTTGACCATGATGTCCGTTCCGCCCGCGATGGGGCGGTAGGTTCCTTTTTTCATGGTGTCCAAGGCTTCTTCAAGGGTGGTTGGAATGGCGTGGTCTACCATAGGCCCTCCCCCTCCTTTGAAGCGCGTTTCACGGCCTTGATGATCATGTCGTAGCCGGTGCACCGGCAAAGGTTGCCCGATAGTCCGATCCGGATTTCCTCATCGCTCGGATGCGGATTCTTAGAAAGCAGGCTTTCCGTCGCGATGATCATGCCGGGTGTGCAAAAACCGCATTGCACACCGCCTTCTTTCTCGAAGGCGTCCTTGATCGCATCGAAGCGCCGGGTCTTCGAGAACCCTTCGATGGTCGTGATGGTCTTGCCATCGACGTTGGCGGCGGGAAGGATGCAGGTATTGACGATCGCACCGTCCATGAGGACGGCGCAAGCCCCGCATTCGCCCTCGCCGCATCCTTCCTTCGGACCGGTCATGTAAAGGTCGTTGCGAAGGACGTCGAGGAAGCGCCGTGACGGATCGATGTCCAGGGTGGTCGCTTTACCGTTCAATGTGAAATGGATCTTAGCCATTGTCGATCATCTCCAAGATGGATTCAGGGGTTATCGGAATCTTCGTGACCGGGGTGCCGATCGCCTGTTCGACCGCTTTCGCAAGAGCCGGCGCTCCCCCCACAAGGGTGAGCTCTCCGGCCCCTTTGGCACCGTAGGGGCCGAGGGCGTAGGGGTTGTCCATGACTTCGCTTGTCATCGGCGGGGCATCGACAGAAGTCGGGATGATGTAGTCGGTGTAGCCGTTTTGCCTTATCTTTCCGTCCTTGTGGGTCATGACTTCGAGGCTGCCATAGCCGAGGCCCTGGGCCTGTCCACCGTCGATCTGACCTTTGATGATGCGGTCGTCGAGGCTTTTCCCGACGTCGTAGACACTGGTGACGTGTTTGATATCGATTTCATAGGTGGCCTTGTCGACCTCGACTTCGACGATGTTCACGCCCCACGAATAGGCGGGGTAGGCATCGCCTTGCATGGATTCTTCATCCCATTTGATGCCTTCGGGTTGGACATAGTCCTCATAGACATCCTGGGCTTCACCCGGCTTGAACGTCTCTCTGAGCTCTTTTGCGGCTCTTGCGCAAAGGCCTCCGACAATCATCGCGGTCCGTGATGCCACCGTCGGGCCGCTATCGGGCACGTCTTTGGTATCGGGGTTGGGGTAGTGGACCTTTTCGATGGGCATCTCAAGCACGTTTGCGACCACCTTGCGGATTGTCGTCTTCGGTCCCTGGCCCATGTCGACGGCCGCAATCAGGATGTGCACTTCGTCGTGGGCATCCTTATGCAGTCTCACGCGGGCCTTGATGATGTCCGCCTCACCGCTTCCGGTGAAGCCGCAACCATGCAGGAACCAGCTCATGCCGATGCCCTTATAGACTTCTTTATGATTGTAGGTCTTCTTCTTTTCATCGTAATCGGAAAGCTCTTTGGCGCGCCGGATCATGGCCGGCATGATGATGGGATCCTTGAAGGTGCCGCTGGTAGAGGTCTTGTCCCCTTGTCTGGCGAGATAGGCTTCCCTGAATTCATCCGGCTCCTTGCCCAGGTGCTTGGCGATGTGATGCATGAACATCTCGATCGCAAACAGCATCTGAGGGGCGCCGAAGCCTCTGAAGGCGCCGTTTGGGACGGTGTCGGTCCGGTAGACATCGCCCTTTACATCGAGATGGTCGATGGTATAGGCGCCGCTCACCGCGATCATCGCCCGTGAGAGCACGACACCCGATAAGCCTATGTAGGCGCCGCCGTCGATGCCCACATGCACGCGGAGCCCGAGAAGGTCGCCTTTTTTAGAAAGGGCGGCTTCCATCCTGGTTTTGGAAGGGTGGCGCTTCGTCGTGACCTCCATGTCTTCAGGGCGGTCGTAAATCAGCTTGATGGGCCGTCCGGTCTTCTGGATGGCGACCGCAAGCTGGCAGGCCATGAGGGAGGGGAATTCCTCCTTGCCCCCGAAGGCGCCGCCGACTTCGGCCTGGATGATGCGCACCAGGAAATCGTCCAGGCCGGTCGTCCTCTTGACCGCTTCCTTGACATAGTAGGGGCACTGGATGGAACCGACCAGGGTCACCCCCTCATACTCCTTATACCCCAGGAATCCCTGGGGTTCGATGTAGGCCTGTTCCTGATAGCCGGTCTCATAGGTCTTTTCGATCTTTTCGTCGGCGTCTTTGAAGGCCTTCTCGGGATCGCCCTTGATAAAGCTCTTATGCACGACGCTGTCGGTATAATCAAAGGTCGCGGGCAGTGCCTTGATGTGGACCTTGGTGTTTTTTATGAGTTCTCTTATCGTTGCCTTGTCGGGGCCGACGATGAGGAGGATCGGCTCTCCGATATGGTGCACTTCCTTTTCAGCGAAGACCGGCCAGTCGTCAAAGATCATGTTGACGACGTTTTCGCCTTGGATGTCTTCGCTTGAGACAACCGTATAGCCTTCTGGAAGGTCGGGAAGCTCGATGGATTCGATGACTCCATGCGCGACTTCACTTCGCAAGGTGCGTGCGTAAAGGAGCCCTTCATAGCGGTAGTCGTCGGTGTAGCGGGCACGGCCTTCCATCTTTTCTACACTGTCGGTTTTTGGAATTGATCGGGATATGTCGTTCATATTATTCCTCCAGCTTGTCCATCACGATGGCATCGGTCGGACATTTGGATACACAGAGGCCACAACTCGTGCAGGTGTCGGGGTCAAAGGTGATCGTGTCCTTGAACTGAATCGCGAAGTAGGGACAGACTTTCTCACAAAGCATGCATTCGATGCATTTGTCCTCGATCAGCTTCGGAAGTTCCCATGCGTAATCGGTGGTATTCTCAAGGGTCGTATGGATGACTTCCTCCACGCTTTCAAAACCGTATTTCTCAAGAGCTTTTGGGAGGTCTCTGATGATTTTCTCATACATCTGCTTGCCCTTGATGAGGGCGGCCGATAGCATCTGCACGCCGCTGGCGCCGGCAAGCAGGAACTCGATGATGTCCTCGGCGCTCGCAATCCCGCCCACACCGATCACGGTGAGGTCGGGCTCCGCCATCTTGATCTTGTAGACGACGCCGAGGGCGAGGTTCTTGATCACGGGACCGGTCGTCCAGACATAGCCGTCGGGCCCGCCGTATTCAAGCGCCCGTCGCCTGGTGTTCACGTGGATGGTCGGTCCGAGTGAGTTGATCGCCACAATCCCGTTCGCGCCGTTTTCCTTGATGGTCCGGGCGAACCCTTCGGGATCGGGGATATGGGGGGATATCTTCATGTAGAAGGGTTTGTCGGTGAGGCGCCTTATGACCTTGACTGTGCCCCCGATCACCGAGAGGTCGGTCCCGACATAATGGGTCGAGACCTCGAAGGCGTCGGCGAAGGGGTCGAGTTTCGGGATCAGGGTCTTCATGTCCTCTTCGGTGTAGCCGACCGACACGATGAGGGGGCGGTCGCTTTCCCGCTTGAACCTGGGAAGAAACGACTCCACCCAGTCTTCAAGCGTATGTTCGCTCCAGAGCTCACTGTTCATCACATACTGGTTGGCCCCGTAGATGCAGGGTTTGGGGATCCTTGGGAGCTTGGTCGAGATGGTCTTTGTGACAATGGCGCCGCATCCGGCGTCCGCCATGAACTTGAGCTTCTTGTCATCCCCGACCAGGGGGCCGGAGGCGGGCATGAGCGGATTGTCAAGTTCGAGGCCGTCAAAACGGGTTTTCAGGTTCATGCGTCATCACCTTCTTTGAATGTGGTGTGCCAGAGTGTTTGCGCGGGTTTCTTGGACATCCTGTAGATCTCATGGAGGAACGGGTCCACTTTGTAGTTTTTCACTTTCTGGTCGCCATCGATGAAGACATCGGAAGGCTTGAAGGAAGCGAAGAGACCGAAGACGAGGTGGCCGAGGGCGTTTTCAGCGTCCATCGGAGTGGGCGGGGTGTAGGGATGCATGAGGAGGTCGGCCTTGTAGCCTTCTTTGAACCGTCCAAGCTTGATGCCAAGGCGTCTTCCGGCGTAGGCATACGTATCATGGATGACCTTCTTGAGATCGTCAAAGCCGAACCCCTGGGGGTCGTGGTTGAAAAGATGGGTCGTGAAAAAGAGGTTCAGATATTCGTTCGTGATCGACTGGGAGAGTCCGTCGTTTCCGAGGATGACCTTGATGCCTGCCTCATTAAGCTTCTTATAATCGGGCAGGCCGACGCCGTTGTTCATGTTGGAAGTTGGGTTCAGGGCTACGACCGCTTCCCTTTTCTTGATGATCGCGCGTTCTTCATCATCGATGAAAAGGGCGTGGGTCAGAATGCTGTCCGCGCCGATGAGACCGTGACGGTCGAGCCTTTTCACCACGCGTTCACCGTACTTTGCGAGGGCGTCGTCCTGGTCTTCCTTCCCTTCCGCGACATGGATATGGATGGGATGGTCGCCTTTGGCTTTTTTCACCCTTTCAAGCGTCGCTTCACTCAGTGAAAGGGAGGCGTGAAGGCCGAAATGGCCACTGGTCTTCTGATCGAAAGGTCCCTTGAGGAAGGCCCTGTTTTCATTGATGCAGGCGTCCCGGTCGAACCGGTCGCTCGTTTCAAAACAGAACAGGCCCCGGAGGCCGACATCGTCGACGACGGCTTTCTTAAGCGTCTTGAGGGAGCCTTCTATGGTGCCCGAAGCGTGGTGGTCGATCAAGGTGGTGACCCCGTTTCTCAAATGGTCGGTCGCGCTCACGATGCCGCTATGGTAGATGGACTTAAGCGTATGGGCGCGGTCGAGTTTCCACCACTGTTTCTCAAGCACGTCCATGAACCCTTCCAAGGTCTCGCTGTTTTTCCAACCCCTTGCGAAGGCGGAATAGATGTGGGTGTGGGCGACCACGAAAGAAGGCATGACGATGTGGCCTTCACCGTTGATCACCGTGTCGGCTTCCTCCGGGTCGAAAGCGTCCATCGGACCTACTTTCAGGATGGTCTCATCGAATAATACGAAGCCTTTTTCATAGAAGGTCTCGAAATCGTAGACGATGGCGTTCGTGATGGCCTTAGTCATGGATACCCTCTCCTTTCAACCATTGGCCTTTTTGTTCGATCAGGGTGCCATCCTTTATTACAAAGCGCCCCCTGGACAGGGTGGCTTTGATTTTTGTCGAGACTTCCTGACCTTGATAGAGGGAATAGTCGCAATTGGAATGGTTGGCCTTGATGGGGTAGGGCGCGGTCTTTTCAACGATGGCGATGTCCGCGTCGCTGCCGACTTCAAGGGTGCCTTTTCTTGGGTAGAGCCCCATCCGCTTGGCGGGATTCAGTGTCATCTTGTCGATTACGGTGTTCCCGAACTTTTGGTAGAGGATGTTGAAGGCGTGTTCGACGCTGCCGATCCCGAGGGGGATGTCCCTCAGTTTCGGTTTTTCTTTTTCTTCCGATAAGAAGGGTGCATGGTCGGTGCCGATGGTGTGCACCCTGTCAAAATGCTTTTCGATCAGGCTTTGTTCATAGCGGGTGCGAAGGGGCGGGGCGAATGTATAAAGATGGCCGTCCTTTCCATGGAGGGCCTCACGGGTGAAGGTGAGGTACTGCGGACACGTCTCGACGAAGAAGGATGTGTTCAAAATGGTTTCATAGTGATGGATGAGCTCGCTCAGGGTGGTGCCGCTGCTCAAGTGGACCATGTAGAGCCTGCCACCGGTCTTCTCGACCATGCCTGCGAGCTTCAAGGCTTCCGTCGTCTCGCTTTCACTGGGACGGCTCTTGGCCAGGTCCTCGTGGGTGAAGGCGTCATCGAGGGTGATGAGGTCGTCGTTCTCGATGTGCGCAAGCACTAGGAAATTGTCTTTTCTCGTGCGGCTCAAGAGTGTCTCGATGGCTTCATCGTAGGTCCTGCGGTTGGAATCGGAATAGGTGGTGAAGACTTTGAGGGTGTCAAGCCCGAGGGCCCGCATTTTTTTGATGTATTCGTCGAGCGGGTCTTCTGGATTCTTGAGCGTCGCATGGAGCTTATAGTCGATGACACTCTCTTTCGCTTCCTCGAGTCGTCTTTCAAATGCAGTTTCTAAGTCCTTCACGGTTGCGGTCGGGTCGAGGAAGTCGACGAAGGTCGTCACCCCGCCGTACGCGGCGGTGACTGAGCCGCTCCTAAAATCGTCGGCGGACACATGGTTTCCGACTTTGAGCGCGAAATGGACGTGCGGGTCGATGAAACCCGGAAGCACCATCGCACCGCGGGCGTCGTAGGACTCCTTCGCTTCATGAAAGGATTGACTGATTTCCTTGATGGTGCCGTTTTCAATGTAGAGGTTCTTTCTTGAAAATGCCCCCGCGTGGTAGACATTTCCATGGATGATCCTTAAATCGTACATGCCATCACTCCTTTGAACCTTGCACCGTGACCGGGTGAAACCGGTAGCGGCGGACGATGCCCTTTATATGGTTTTCACGGACACAAAGATAGATGGTGCCTGGATAAGTCGCCATGACCTTGAGGATGGAGTCGAAGCCTTCGCCCCTCAGTTCAAGGCCGCCGACCTCGTCCAAAAAGAGCGGTTCGATGCGCCTTTTCATCAGGGTCTTTAGGGTTGTTTCGACCCACTTAAGCGCCTCGGCACTGAACCTGTAGGGTCCGATGCGGACGGCTTCCTTGAAGCCCTCGGCCTGATAGCCTTCCCTCAGGACCAAAAGACGCTTCTCGCCGGTTGAAAGCCTGAGGGCGTGGTAACTTTTGACCGTGTCCTTGTCCATGGTCTTCTCCATCACGAACCCGTCGCCGCCATGCTCTTCATGGAGGGCCTTCATCCGGGTGGTCTTGCCGCTATTGATGGTCCCAGTAACGATAACGACCATGCATGGTCTCCCGCATGTGCTTGTGGCCTTTCTTGCCGTGGACGATCGCAAGCATCTCGGCGGCGATGGAGACGGCGATCTCCTCAGGCGAGCCCCCGCCCGTATCGAGACCGATGGGCGAATAGAAATGGCTCAGGTCAATACCCTTGCCGTAGGTCTCGTAAGTCTTTTCCAGATAATCGTTCAACTTTTCCGGTGAACAGAGCATGCCCATGTATTGGGGCTTGATGCCGTGTTCGATCACTTTGTTGATGACGTGGTAGTCGTGCTTGTGGTTGGGCGTGCAGACGATGATGAAACTACCGTCTTTCACGCCTTCATCGTCGATGAAGGCCGCGAAGGGACTGTGCACGAGCCTGTCGCCATAAGGAAACTGGTCGAGCACTTCTTTTCGTTCATCGATCACCGTGAGATGGAAATCCATCGTCTTAAGGATATAGGCGAGCGCCTTTGAGACATGGCCGGCGCCGAAAAGGTAGACATGGTTCTTCGTCCCGACGTATTCATAGAAAAGGGTGACCACACCGCCGCAGACCATCGGGAGCGTCTTGGCGTTCGGGGTGACCTTGCCTTCATCGAGGACATAGCGTTCCCGGAAAGTCTCCTTGGTCTTGAGAAGGGTCTTGCATTTCTCGCGGGCGTAGTGTTCAAGGGCGCCACCCCCGACGGTCCCGTGGGCTTCGCCCTTTTCATTCACGACCATCTTCTTGCCGACCTCGACAGGGCCTGCGCCCTGTTTCTCGGTGACGGTGACCACGACGGCCCCGATGCCTTCTTTTTGGTATTGTGCGATTTTCTCATAGATGGGATTCATAAAAACACCTCATTATTTGTGTACAAACAAAGCCAAAGACACAAGGACTTTGGCTTTGATTATTCAGATCAGTTCGAAAAGCGGGGTGAGCATGAGGGCAAGGGCGAACAGGCTTCCGGCTGTAACAGGGCGCACGCGCAATGGAAGGTCGATCCGTTTGCGCAGTGCCTCGAACCCATAGTAAAGTCCGATGGCGAGGCCGGCAGAGATCATGCCTTCGAGCAAGGTGAATTCAAGGGCGTTTCCAACGCTTCTCAACTGGAACGCCACAAACCCGGTCGCCAGGTACTGGTATCCATGCCAGGCAATGTAGAGCGCGCGCCAGGCAAGAGAGGCGCCGATGAACGCACTGATTTGAACTGGGAAGCGTTTGGAGACAAAGGCGACGGCAACCAACGTGATCACCGCAGTCTCCAAGATGATCGACACCATCGGGTTGAGGACCTTGAACTGGTTCAGATTGGGCATGAGCAGGTTCACGCTTTTGATGAGGGCCGCAAGGGCGCCGATCATGAAGAGCGCCTTCCTCGATTCAAGACGTTTGTACGCCTGGATGAGGATGAGCATCGCAAACGGGAAGAGGATGCTTCCTGAGATGAGGGGGCCTGGAATCCAGTGCAGGGCGTACCCGAGTGTGGCTTCGACAATGCCCCAGAGGGCCGCAAAAAACAGGATGTCGGGAATCATTCTGAGCGTTTCTTTTTTCATTTTGCATTCTCCTTCTCTTCTAAACCTCTTAATATTTTTTCCGGTGTGATCGGGAGGGTCGTGATGCGCACACCGGTCGCATTGAAGATGGCGTTCGAAAGGGCCGCAGGCGGGGTATCGATACCGATCTCGCCGACCGATTTCGCCCCGTATGGGCCACTCGTTTCATGGCTTTCTGCGAATTCCGTCGTGAGATGCGGGGCTTCCTTATGCGTAGGGATGCGGTAGGTCATGAGGTCGTTCTGGATGAGCCTGCCTTTCTTTGTGCGGGTACTTTCTTCATAAGCCGCCATGCCGAGGCCCTGGACGATGGCGCCTTCGACTTGACCCTGGGCGAGTTTCGGGTTGATGGTCACGCCGCAGTCGACGACGCTCGTATAGTCGAGGACCTTGAATTCCCCGGTCTCCTTGTCGACTTCGACACTGCAGAAGCCGGCCATGAAGGGCGGCGGGGACTTGTGCCCGACGTAGGAATCGGTTGCCGTGAGCTGTTCCTGGTCTTCGTTATAGGTGATGCGGTTGGCGAAATCGCTCAAAGACAGGGTCGCGTCTTTGGTCTTGAAGGTGGTGCCGTCGAACTCGATTTCGTCTGTGGAGACGTCCATCGTCTTCGCGGCCTTCTCGATCATCATGGTCCTAAGCTTCTTCGCGGCCTTGTAGACGGCGTTGCCGGAGACATAGGTCGTCGATGAGGCGTAGGCCCCGGCATCGAAGGGGGTTATGTCGGAATCCGACGAATAGATGATGACCTTGTCCATGGTCGTGTTCAAGGCTTCCGCGGCGATCTGGGCGAGGATGGTGTCGCTGCCCTGACCGATCTCGGTCGCGCCGACCA
The DNA here is from genome assembly GCA_046538775.1 of Candidatus Izemoplasmataceae bacterium. Lineage (GTDB taxonomy): Bacteria > Bacillota_I > Bacilli_A > Izemoplasmatales > Izemoplasmataceae > M55B118. Next base: position 16,801 of record JBKHIE010000006.1, on the reverse strand, counting down.
GCAGGTTGTAAAAGCCGTCGTCGTTGAGCTTGATGGTCGCGGCCCCCATGTCGATATAGGGGATGCCGCTGCCTTGCATGGCGATGGCCATGCCGAGTCCCTTGACTTTCGTCTTTGTCGCGTCGTATCTCGGATAGCGTTCGTTCCATTGGGTGAGTTCGCTACCGCGCTTCACGCAGTAATCGAGCTTGCAGGTCTCCATGTCCATCGCGGTGCCTTCGGTGCCTTCGCCCATGATCTCGAAGATCGGGGAGGTCTCCCCTTCTTTCATCATGTTCTTCTTGCGAAGTTCGAGCGGGTCCATCCCGAGCTTGTCCGCGAGCATGTCGATGGCGGTCTCGAGGGCGAAGTTGCCCTGGATGGCGCCATAGCCGCGGTAGGCCCCCGCGGGGGTGCGGTTCGTATAGACGACGTGCCCGTGGAAACGCACGGAATCGACCTTGTTGTAAAGGGGGAGGACCTTGCTGCCGGTGACCATGAAGACGGTGAGGGCGTGTTCGCCGTACGCCCCGGTATCGGAGAGGCCGTAGAAGTCGATGCCTCTCAAGGTCCCGTCCCTGTCGGCCCCGATGCGCACATCGATGCGCATGGGGTGTCTTGAATAGGTCGCGTCGAACACCTCTTTACGGTTGTAGGTCAGGGTGGTCGGCTTGCCGGTCTTGAGGGTCACCTGCGCGGCGAGGAGTTCGCCGTGGATGGCCTGCTTGCCGCCAAACCCTCCGCCGACGCGGGGTTTGATGACACGGATCTTGCTCAAGGGGACTTCCAGGACTTGTGATAGTATCCGCCGGACATGGAACGGTGTCTGGGTGGATGAATGGATGAGAAGGCGGTTCTGATAATCAAGCTGGACATTCACCGTATGGGGTTCCATCATCACATGGGCCTGGGCCTGGGTGTAGAAGGAATGTTCCAAGGTGACTTCGGCGTGTTTGAGGGTGTCTTCGACATCGCCGACTTCCATGTGGTAGGAAGCCGCCAGGTTCTCTTTCGGGTCGAAGCCGATCGGAAACATCTCGTGGATGTCATCCTCGGGATGGACAAGGGTCTTGTTGCCCTTGGCCTTTTCGAAGTCCAGCACGGGTTCGAAGACTTCGTAGTCGACCTTGATTTTATCAAGGGCGTCCTCGGCGGTCCTTGGGTCGCGCGCTGCGACCACGGCGACTTCGTCACCGACGTAGCGTACGTAATGATCAAGCGCGAACTTGTCGTGGGGCGAGGGTTCCGGGTAGCCCTGACCCGCCCGGGTGTGGGCGTTCCGTTTAAAATCCTTATGGGTGAGCACGCATTCGACACCGGGAAGCTTCAACGCTTCAGACGTGTCGATGGATGCGATTCTGGCAAAGGCATGCGGGCTTCTGAGCACTTTTAGGATGAGCGCATCCGCAGGAGCATAGTCGCCGGTATAGGCAGTGCGTCCCATCATGATGCCCTTGCCGTCGACAGACGGGGTCTCGTGGTTGACAACACGTGTCTTCTTAGGCATCCTCATCACCCCCGAGATAGCTTTTTATGGCTTTGAGCTGGGACTGATACCCTGTGCAACGGCACAGGTGGGACGTGAGGTAGTGCTTGATGGTTTCCTCGTCGGGGGCGGCGTTCGCCGCTTTCATCGCGTGGACGGAAAGGGCGATCCCGCTGTTGCAAAAGCCGCACTGGTCGGCCCCTTCGCGACCGAAATGGTCGGCGAGCCTGGACGCTTCTTCCGGGATGCCTTCGACCGTGGTGACGCGTCTGCCATCCAGACGGACGCTGAGGGTGGAACAGCTTGGGACCGGTTTTCCATCAAGAAGCACCGTGCATACCCCGCAGCTCGTGGTCTCGCACCCACGGCGCACGCTTTTATAGTGGAGCCTATGGAGCGTATCGATGAGCATCTCATCGGGTGCCACATCGAGGGTTTCTTGTTTTCCATTCACAGTGACATCAATCCGCATCGCCGCTCACCTCCTTGAGACCGCGGCGAACATACACTTCCGCGAGTTTCTTGCGGTAGGTGTCACTGCCACGGTGGTTGGTGCCGAACGTCAGTTCTTCGGACGCTTTTTTTGCAGCCTTGAACTTGGCTTTCCTGATGTCTTCGGCCTCGTTCATCATGGCCATGGCTTCTTTGGCATAGTCCGCCCGGGAAGGCCTTGAACCGATGGCGATCTTGTAGCCTTCATCATCGGTGGCGACCGCGACATTCAAGATGGCGAAATCAAGGGCGGTCTTCGCGACTTTCTTAAAATAGCCCTTGCCTTCTTTTTTCTTGATCTTGAGTGATACAAGGATGTCATCCGTCCGGCCTTTCTGGTTTAGAAAGTCCGGAAGTGACAGATGCCCTTCCTTGTGAAACTCAAGCGCGCAGTCCATCATCAGAAGCGGGGTCAGAAGGTCGGAGAACGGGTATTTGCCCATGATGGTGCCCCCGATCGTGACGATGTTTCGAAGGCTCACCCCCATGATGTGGTGGATCGCTTCAGGGATGATGCCGGAATAGAGCGTCTTCAGGGACGGATGGTCGGCCATCTGGTTCAAGGTGGTCATGCTGCCGATGGTGATGGTCTTTCCATCGTCTTCGATGGTGTCGAGGCCAAGGCCTTCAAGACCGATCGCAAGCGGTATGGTCTTGCTGGAGAGCTTGAGCCAGCCACCCCCGCCGATGACCGTGTTCTTCTTATCTTCATTCAGACGCTCATACGCATCGTCGAGCGAGGTCGCACGATGGTATTCGTTGATTCTCATAACACACGCTCCTCTCTTTAACCCTTTGTGATTTTATCGTAGTCCTCTTTGGTATCGATATCGATCAGAATGCCGGGGTCGTCTACTGGAACGGTCTCAAACCCTTTTGAGTCCCTGAAGGCCTTCAGGTTCGTGGAAGCGGGCGCCTTAAGCAAATCGTCCCTGAGGGTTGAGGCAATGAAGATCGGGTGCCCCCTGCGGCCCTGATAGGCCGGAACCCTTATGGCATGGTTTCCTTGTTCGAGTTGGTCATAGGTCGTGGAAACCACCATCGGGCAGTCGCCCGGGATGATGAAGACATCGTCCTTGGTATGCCGCATGCCGACCTTGATCGATGAGAACATCCCTTGATCGTAGTCCGGATTCTTGACGATGGTCACATCCGGCATCCCCTTTAGAAGAAGTCTCAAGGTCCCGTGGTGATGACCGCTTACCACGACCACCCTTCTCACATGGGGCTTCATCGTTTCAATCGTTGATAGGATCAATGGCTTCCCATGGTATATGAATGCCATCTTGTTCGCATGTGCACGGGATGAATAGCCTCCCGCGAGTACAATCCCTTCTGCCATGGTTCCCTCCTGTAAATCGCTTACATTGTTTATTTATAAACCTTTTTATTATATACCAGCATATATACGGTGTAAAGGCTTTTCTGACGTGTCTTATTTGTAGAAAGGGTTTGCATTGCTTACATCTTATGTCCATTTTAGCATACCCAGGCATCTTTTACTATACGGTTCAATAAGTAAGGACGGCAGAAATATAAAAAAAGTATAAATATGTTCCAAGCCGGCTGTTCATGCCGTTATCCGGAAGCAGATACTCCATTCGAATCCCTGATATCACTGTCATACCTCCAGGGAAGACCATCACTTCATTGGTTTGTATCAGGCAGGATTTCAAGGTATAATGATGGTACTATCATTCTGAAGAACGGGGAGGCATGGCATGGCGATCATAACCGCACGGGGCATTCAAAAGAGTTTTGGCAAGGTCCAGGCTCTAAAAGGCATCGACTTGGCTATTGAAAGAGGCGACATTCATGGGTTCATCGGCCCGAACGGGGCTGGCAAGACCACCATGATCCGGATTCTTCTTGGCATCCTGAAGGCGGATGCGGGAAGTGCGACCATCTACGGTCAGGACGTCTGGGATGATGCGGTTCAAATCCATGAACGCATCGCGTATGTTCCAGGCGATGTCAACCTTTGGGAGAACCTGACCGGAGGGGAGGCCATCGATATCCTGATTGGCCTTAAGAACGGATTTAAGTCCAATCGCAAGGAAGCGCTCATTGAACGCTTCCAGCTCGACCCGACCAAGAAATGCCGGACCTATTCCAAGGGAAACAGGCAGAAAATAGCGCTCATTGCGGCTTTTTCAAAAGACGCGGACCTCTACATCCTCGATGAGCCCACCAGTGGACTTGATCCATTGATGGAGCGTGAGTTTGAAGCCCTCATCCGTGAAGTGACGAAGGAAGGGAAGACGGTCTTCCTCTCCTCACACATCCTGAGCGAGGTCGAGAAGCTTTGCGACAAGGTGAGCATCATCCGTGAAGGCAAGATCATCGAGTCGGGCTCGCTTCAAGAGCTTCGCCATCTGACCCGGACGACCATCAGTGTCGAAACGAAGCGACCCGTGCACGATATCGGGTCCCTGAACGGAATTCACGACCTTAAGCAGGAAGCCACGCGTTATACATTCCAGGTGGACGATGAAGCCATGGGGAGGACCATGCGCCATCTGAGCGATTTTGAGATTGTGAGTCTCAAGAGCGCACCCCCGACGCTTGAAGATCTCTTCATGCGGCATTACGAGGGGGTGTAGCCATTGGATAGGAAACATTTCAAAGGGTCTTTGGCCCTCTTGAGGCTCATGGGGCGCCGTGACTGGCTCACAACACTCCTCTGGATCGCTGCGTTCATTCTTTTTGGTGGTGCCATCGCACGTCTTTATCCAGGAATGTATCCTGGAGACTTGGAACGCGAAGCCATCGGGGCGACCATGGAAAACCCTGCGATGGTCGCCATGTTCGGCAAGGCGTATGGCCTTGGGAATTACACCCTCGGGGCGCTTTACGCGAACCAGATGTTCATCTTCATGTTGGTGTTCGCAGCACTCATGAACGTCTTTCTCATCGCAACCCATGCTCGGGGCGATGAAGAGAAGGGCGTGCTCGAGATGGTCCGGGCGCTTCCTGTTGGAAGGGTCGCAAACCTTTTTAGCGTCCTCCTGTACGCACTCATCGTCAACCTCGCCTTCGGACTTCTCATGGGGGGTGTCCTCTTCATGAGCGGGGACGTGTCGATGGACGTTCAAGGATCGCTCTTGTTCGGTTTGTCGATGAGTGTCATCGGGCTTTTCTTTGCAGGGCTCACGGCCTTGTTCGCTCAACTCTTTGAGAATGTCAGGACCGTGAAAGGGTACGCGTTCTCGGCAATCGGCATATTCTACATCATGCGTGGCATCGGGGATGTCTCGTGGGATGTGTTGGCATTCCTGAGCCCCTTCGGCCTTCTTTACCGGGCGCAGGTGTATGTCGAGAACCATGTCGGCTTCCTTTTCATCGTGCTTCTTCTATCCGCTTTCCTCTTCTTGGGTGCCTTCAGGCTCAACAGCATCCGCGACCATGGCAGTGGCATGCTCAAGGTTAAAAGCGGAAGGACAGGGGCCTCTTCATTCGTCCGTACACCGCTTGGTTTCGCCTTCAGGCTCACTCGCACCCTCTTCATTGTCTGGATTGTCTCGCTTTTCATCCTCGGGGTCTCGTACGGCTCAATCTTCGGGGACATCGACACCTTCTTTGAAGGCAACGAACAATTGGCTGATATGATTCCGGGGGGCATGGGCGACGATTTCGGCATGCAGTTCATGTCGGTCATCATGGCGGTCATGATGACCGCGGCGACCGTTGGTGCGATGATGGTGCTCTTGAGATTATCGGGCGAAGAGAAAAAGGTCCGCACAGAGAGCCTTTATGCGAATGCGCTTAAACGGTTTTCTTTGTTCGGTGCCTACATGGTCTTGGCGCTGATCGCTTCTTTCCTATTCGCTTTCTTCGGTGTCCTTGGCATGTACCTCGCATCCGCAAGTGTCATGGATACCCCATTCACCTTTGATGAGGTCTTCCAGTCCGGCTTTACCTTCTATCCGCCTGTCCTATTCCTTACAGGGATTTCCGCAGCCATTGCCGGTTGGTGGCCACGACGGACAAGCCTCGCCTGGATGATCCTCGCCGGCGTCTTCACCATCGACTATTTAGGCATCATGATTGATTTCCCAAGCATCATCATGCATCTCTCCCCGTTCGAATACATGCCGAGACTCCCCATCGAGGATGCCAAGCCGCTCAATGTGATCATCATGAGCGTGCTTGCGGCGGGGCTTTTCATGCTCGGATTTCTGGGGTATGAACGCCGCGACCTCATAGGCTGAAAATAAAAGACCATCCGCGGATGGTCTTTTTATTGGGGTGAAGTCGTGAAAACACTTCGAAGGTCTCCTGAAATTTATGACCCACCGGCTTCATAGGACACGGGCGAGACGTCTCAGACACTCGGACAACCGGGTCTTGAAACCGTGTAGGAAAATGGCCCTGTCATCGGGGCCTTCCACCCCGAATGGCGCATAAAGCTTTCGGTTGATCTCGAACTGGAACCAGGGGATCCGACTCTCCCGGCCAAGCCTCCGTATCAGTTCACCGCCTTGAAACGGCGCATTGATCGATACCGCGCCCTGACCGAACACGCTTTCCAGAATCGTCTTGAATTGAAGGAGGATGTGGGCCGGGGCGCTGGTCGGTCCGTTTGAAGCCTCCCCATCCGCATCGCCGCGGTTTGAAAGGCAGAACAGCGGCCGGGGTCGGCCTTCCTTGTCAAAGGGGTCGCGCGGGAGCATGCTGTGGCAGTCGATGCCGAGCCTGGCCCCGGGAAGCGCCGACGCTTCGATCAAGGTTGCATAATACGGATGGTAATAGGTCCTTAAAAGCCATTCGACCTCGTGATGCTCAAGCGGGCGTCTCCATACGGGGGCCATCCTTAATGAATGGCTCTTGACGACACCGTCGGGATTTCCTGGAGGATAGTCCGAGGGCGCACGGTTCAAATCAAGCACCGCCCTTGAAAGCGGCATGCGTGATGCATGCAGGACATCGTCGGTGAAATCAAAGAGGTAACCGGTCCATAGATCGCCATCGTCAAGGACGTCTTCTTCCGTCAAAAGGAAGTTGTCCTTTAGCGAAGGCGGCACTTTTGTCCCTCCATGGGGAATGGAGAGGATCAAGGGAAGCGGGCGTTTCATCGGTTCTTGTCCTCCGCTTTTCCCCTGGGTGCGCTCGCCGTGCCGTCCCTTCTCGGGTCGGCCACGCCGACAAACTGGAAGCGGTTCTTTCCATGGGGGAGCTCGATGGCCTGGACACAGCCCAGATAAAAACTGTAGGCGTCCCGTTTCTTCAGTTTGAAGCCCATGTGTTCAAACGCGTCCGCGACGGACTTTTCAAACCGGGGATGTTCAAGCTGCAGCCTTTTTTCATGCGAAGTATGGAACCGCGGGGCCGCGATGGCATCTTCCAGTGTGAAGCCCTGGTCGAGGTACCTTAGGAGCACCTGGGCCAAGGTGGTCGATATGCGGGCGCTTCCGGGCGAACCCAGCACGAGGCGGGGACGCTTCCTCACGGTGATGATGGTCGGGGCGACGGAACTCCAGGGCCGGTTTCTCGGCAGGAGATAATAAGGATGCGTCCGGTCCTTGTAATCGAAGGCGTTCATGTAGTTGTTGTAGAAGAATCCGAGGGAATCCGCCATGCGTTTCGCGCCGAACACGAGTTCGATCGACTGCGTCACCGACACGATGTTGCCAAAACGGTCCGCCACGGAGAAGTGGGTCGTCTCGCCCGAAGTCTTTGGAACCGGCGGGCCGTCGGCGCCATCAAGGTGGGTGAGCAGGTCTTCGATCGTCGCCGTCACTTCGGCCGCATAGGTTTTGTCGCGCATGGTCTTCTGGGTCTTTTGAAAGTATATGTCGGGATGCTGGGGCAATCTCCGACGGTCGGATAACGTGAGCTGGAAAGCGAGCGCCAGGACAAGGTTTCCATAAGGTGTCATTAGATCGATGCGCCCCGCCTCGAAATGCTCAAGGATGTTCATCACCTGGATGAGGACGCGTCCGGCGCCGGGCGGCGGGAACGTGACGATTCCGTATTTACGGTATTTACCGGTCAGAACCGGCCGTTCGAGGGGGATGGGGATCTGGGAGAAATCCTCCTGCCTGAGCCAGCCGCCCCGCCGTTCCATGTCCTGGACGATGCGTTCAGCAGTCGCCCCCGTATAAAAATCCTTCCATCCCGCCTCACTCAAACGGCGCATGCAGGACGCAAGCTCGGGTTGCACCAGCAAAGCCCCCGGCGTAAGCGGTGCGCCGTCTTTGAAAAAGCGCCTGGCGATGGTGGCATCCTTGAGCAGCTCTTTTTGGTTGGCTTTCAGGAGACGGTGAATGAGCGGTGTGACCTCGACCCCTTCCTCGCACAGGGTTATGGCCGGGTTCAACACCTCATGAATGGGCATGGAGCCGTAAGCATCGAGCAAGTAGCCATAAAAGGCCACGCTTGAAGGCAGGGTCGTCGCCCTGAGTCCCGATTTGACCGGCGATTCGGGCATGGAAGCGGGCTGGAAATGATAGGGCGCATAGGAAGAGCCGTCCAGGGCGGCATACTTCTTCGTTTTCGCATGGTAGATGAGCGCCATCGACTGTCCGCCGATGCCTGAGGCCTGGGGTTCGCTCACACCGAGGGCGTAACCGATGGCGATAGCGGCATCAAAGGCGTTGCCGCCGGCTTTCAAAATCTCAACCCCGGCCTTGGTGGCGGGCGCTGAGGCGGTGGACACCATGCCGTACTTTCCGACATCCTTGGAGACTATCCGTTTTTCCATTCCGTTTCCCTTATCCTTTCGTGGCTTTTCATTGTGGGGTTCATTGACTCAGAAGGTATTGAGCCAGGATCATGGTCTTTTGGACCCATTCGGTCCGGTTGATCGATTCTTCGGGGGTGTAGAGTTTCTTGGAGCCGGGCGCCATCCCGCATAGGACGGCCTTGCCGGGCGGAATGATGCCCCCGGCAGAGGGCAGGAGGGTTGATTCGCTCGCGAAGGGGATGTTCCACATCCCGGCAATCTTTGCAAAGGCCTCGATCAGGGCGTCGTTTTCAACCGACTTGACAAAGGGTGGGCGTTCTTCCAGTTTCTCGACATGCGTGGTGATGCCTTTTGCGCCATCCTTGAAGAGCTTTTGCACCTTGTTCTCAATGTCCTTGATGAGGGTCCCGTCGACATAGGTGATATAGATCGTCGCCGTGACCTTGTGGGGGATCAGCATGCTGTAGCGGGTGGTGGTCAAATCCTGGAGGCTGATGGTCAGGAGTTTGTTCTCTTTTGAGAGGGCTTCAAGGCTTGTCAGCTTGCCAAGCACGTAGGTCATGGCGTTCGCCGGCTTGTTTTCAGTGCCGACCCTCAAGGGCTTGCCTTCGATGAGAACTTTGAGTTTGATCGCCCCGCGCCTCTGATGGACCGCCTTGTTCATGTTGTAGGAAGGGTGCATGACGATAAACCGGCCGGCCTCTTTTGAAAGACGCCTGAGCCCTTCTGCACTGTAGCGCATGCCATACCCTTCATCGCCATAGACAAAAAGCCCGAACGCCTTGTCCTTTAGAACGTTCAGCCTATGCAGCGCGTCGAAGGCCCTCAAGACCGAGACAAGCCCGGCCCTGCTTGATGCGATGCCTTCGCCGAACAGGCGTTCCGGTTCCTTTCTGAAAGGCACGGGATAGGCGCCACGCGTACCGGGGATGTCGAATGGAACCACGAAAACAACGCCTTCTTCAAAGCCTTTTTTACTGTGCCAGAACCAATGCGATTTTCCGTCGGTATGGGCCGGTGAACGGTGGATGCCGAGCCGTTCGAGCCTTCTTTCTAGCCGGTCGATGAACGCTTGCTTGCTGACGGCATCGTCACTCGAAGTGTGGAAGTTCGTCCAGTTTTTAAGTTCGCGTTCGCTTTGGTCCCGGTTCTGGGTCAGATACGTGAAGACTTTGTTCGCCTCGCTTGGCGCTTCTTTTGGCTGGCCCCCTTCATTGACACCGAAATAGCGTTCCGTAGCCACTTGAATGATGGCTTGGACAAGCTTGTTATAGGGAAGGCCGATCACGGTGGCGGCCTTGACGTACGATGCGTGTTTACCTAGTGAAGCCATTGAATTGACTTCAAGCACATAAGGATTGCCCGCTTTGTCAATCCGGAAATCCACCCGTGCGCTATCAAAACATCCGAGCGCTTTGAACGTCTTGATCGCCAAGTTTTTCACTTTTTCGCTCAGTGCCTCTGGAAGGTCTGCGGGACAGACGGATTCGACCCGTTCATTGTGACGTTTCGTCTTGTCTTCGAACGTGAAGATCTTCTCGCCTTCGGTGAAAACCAGCTCCAAAGGAGGCAGCGCCCTTACCGGGTTGTTTCCAAGCAGACCGACGTTGACCTCGCGCCCGTCGATGTATTCCTCCACGAGTGTCGGGGATTTGAACTCGCTGTAGATGTTTTCAACACCGGCCAAGAGCTCCGCTTCGTTCTTCACAATCCGGAGTCCGTATGAGACCGCTTCGCTTTTGGGCTTGACGATGAGCGGATAGCGAAGCGTTTCTTGCAGGCGGTCCTCGGGCGTTTCAAGCACGGAGAACCTCGGAGTCGGGATGCCCCTTTGCAAGAGAATCATCTTGGTGATGACCTTGTCGAGGGCGATCGCATGGGTTTCAGGCGAGGAGCCGACGTAAGGGATCCCAAGCATTTCAAGAATGCCCGGGATGTGCATGTAGCGGCCCCGGCCCTGAATGCCATAACTGAGATTGAAAACGAGACCCGGGCGTTCACCGCTGATCACACGGGGCATGAATGTCTCCAGATTCCGGATGATGTTCTTGTCGCCTTCGAATGTCCGGACCTGATGCCCTTTTTCCACCAACGCCGTTTTGACCAGATTGATCGTTTCCATCCCATACTTCTCCTTGTTTGGAAGGCCGAACAAATTGATGACCGCTTGGGATTCACGGTTGTAGACAATGGCTATTTTCATTTCCTACCCTTTTCAGACGGTGAGCGTCTCATATTTATTAATACCTAATTTTACCACTAAGCCCGTTCCCTGAAAAGATAAATCGACCTCGAACCGGATAAAAATACCCTTTCATGAAACCCATGCCCAAAACCGCCATCCGTCCCATGCCTTGATTGTTTCGTATAAGGTGACCATTCCTCTTTTACCTTTCAAAATAAAAAAAGGATCCGAGAATGTCTCGGATCCTGTTGATTGCAATGGCGGAGGGGAGGAGATTCGAACTCCCGCTTCGCTCTCGCGAACTACTAGCTTTCCAAGCCAGCCCCTTCAGCCACTTGGGTACCCCTCCGTAGGGTCATGATTTGAACTGTCTGATCGCACGGGGCAGATGGGCGATGATATCGCTCGCGATGAGGCTTTCCTCACCGGTTTCATCAAGTGCGGTGCGTGCTGCCAGGCTGTGCATGGCAACGGCCAGGCGCGCTGCATAGAAGGGTGGCACCTTGCGTGAAAGGAGGCTTCCGGCAATGCCGGCGAGCACGTCCCCGCTGCCTGCGGTCGCGAGTCCCGGGTTCTTCGCCTGCGAGAGATGAACGGATTCACCGCTCGCGATCATCGTGGCCGGCCCTTTCAACACCACCGTCATGCCGGTGGACTTCGCCAGGGTGCTAACAGCGTCGAATGGATCGAGCATGAGGGCGTCCTTAGCGGTGTCTGTCAACCTCGAAAATTCGCCTGCATGCGGAACTATAATAACATGTTCAAGCGTTTTGTCAAAGCCCTTGAGCACATTTTTTAACACTTTGAGCCCGTCCGCGTCGATGACCATCGGGATTTTGGTTTCAAGGAGCGCTTTCAGGAACGCTTCATGGCCTTCGATTTCTCCGAGGCCGATGCCATAGACGATCGCGTCCACCTTCTTCAGCCGCTCAAGCAAGGCTTCGGGCTTGCGGTAGGTATGGTAGGTGAGTTCATGAACATTGGGCGTGGATGCCTGCTTGGTCGCCTCATCGACACACAGGCGTACAAGGCCTGCGCCGCTTCTGAGGGCCGCAAGACCGCTCAGGTGGGGGGCACCCGGCATGTCGGGTGAACCGCCGATGATGAAAACTTGCCCATAATCGTATTTATGGGTGTTGTGGCGCCTTTTTGGGATGGTCTTCTCGAACTCTTGAACAGGGTCGAACCGATAAGGCGTCGGGGCGGCGTCCTTTTCAAGGCCGATATCGACAAGATGCATCGCCCCATGGGTATCAAGCGCATCCGCGAGGATGTTTCCGCTCTTATACCCGCCGATCACCAACGTCGCATCGGCATGGATGGCGATGCCTTGGATGCGGCCGTTTTTGCCGTTCACGCCCGATGGGATATCAAGGCTGATGGTTCTAAGACCGCTCAGATTGACCGCATCGATGATGTCATGGAAGACCCCGGTCACATGGCGCGATAAGCCGATGCCGAAAAGACCATCCACAATGAGGTCCGCCCCCTTTAAGAGGGGCGGGAGTTCACTCAAGTCATCGCGCGATGCAATCCTGGAATGGGGCACGGTCTTTGAGACATGGTCCAAAGCCTTCTTGTTTTCATCGCTGCCCTTGGTCGCTTCACCGACTGAAAGCACGTGGACCTTATGGCCACGGTTGAAAAGGTGGCGCGCAAGCAGTGTGGCGTCGCCACCGTTGTTGCCGGGACCGCTCAGGACGAGGATGGACGCATCATCATCGATCAGGGCGTGATTAAGTGCCGCATCGAAAAGTTTTTTTGCGGCCCTTTCCATCAGTGCATAGGATGTGATCGACTGACGCTCCATGGTCGCCTGGTCCAGTTGCTTCATGGTTTTCGGGGTATAGACGGGAAAGCCCATATGATCCCTCCTATGAGACTATTTTGTGCCGAAGAGGCGGTCGCCGGCGTCGCCGAGGCCAGGCACGATGTATTTGTTCTCGTTGAGTTTATCATCCTTGACGGCGAGATAGACCTTCATGTCCGGGCAGTGCGCTTCGAGATAGTCAAGCCCCTCCTGGACACCGACGATGCCGAGGTAGCGGATGTCCTTCGCACCGTGTTTTTTGAGAATGTCATACGACACCTTGACCGTTCCGCCGGTCGCAAGCATGGGGTCCAACAACAATATTGTGGCATTCCCGAGGTCGTCGGGCAACTTGGTGTAGTATTCTTCGGGCACAAAGGTCACTTCGTTCCTGAAGAGGCCGATGTGACCGACCTTGGCGGTCGGGATCAGATTCTGGATCATATCGACCATGCCGAGGCCTGCCCGCATGACGGGGATGATGACGACGTTTTGTGCGAGCACTTCCCCTTTGGCCATCTGGATGGGCGTCTCGACTTCGACGGGCTTCAGTTCGAGGTCTTTCGTCGCCTCATAGCTCATGAGTCCCGCTATTTCATTCACCGATTCACGGAATTCCTTGGTGCCGGTGGTCTTGTCTCTAAGCTTCACCATTTTGTGCTTGATGAGCGGATGGTTCAGGATGATGGTTTCCATACAGTCACGTCCTTATTTAATATTTTTTTATGAAAAAAACCAGCTTAAGCCTGGTTTTCGAGGGCGTTCATATAAAGGGAATGGATTGTGTCAGCCAACGACTCGAGGGATAGACCACGGCTGTTTTCAATGATATGGTCCACATGGGTAAGACGGTCACGTCTGAAAAGGGCGGTATCTTTCTTGAGTCGTTGCTGGATGGTCCTGGGGTCGTCGCCCCGTGAAAGCATGCGTGCCTCCCTGAGTGTCTCAGGGGAGTGAAGCAGGAAGATGACCATGGCGTGGGGGATCTTTTCATAGAGGCTGTTCGCCCCTTCCACGTTCACGATCAAGACTTTGTCCCAGCCGGTTTCACTGAAGGCGGTGCCGTAGTGGTAGCCGTTATAGGTGGTGGTCTCGATGAAGACGCCTTGCTCCTTCATCGACTGGAAAGTGGCCTCATCCAGGAAGTGATAGTCGACACCGTCCTGTTCACCGGGACGTTTGGGGCGCGTCGTGGTGGTGACGAGTTTCTTGAAGTTGTATTTTCGGATGATGATTTTCGCGATTTCGGTTTTTCCGCTTGCACTGGCACCGACCAACACCAACATTATGCACCGCTCCTTTTTTACTCGATACGATTATAGCAAAGAGTCACCAAAATTGAAAGGGTGGAAAACGAATTCACCGCGAATGTTGCTTGAGCGGTTTTTTCGCCAGGGTCTCATAGACCAGTTTTCCCGCCTTGAAGGTCGAGACCATGAGCGAGACCGAGGGGACAGGGACAACGAAGGTCTCAAAGGCATCCTTGAAATCACCGGCATGCTCTTTATGGATGTGCACACCGCGCGCGAGGGTCACATGCGGGGTGAAGGGTCTTTCATCAAGCGCGAACCCTTCACCCAGAAGCGCGTCCCGGACATGGGTGTGAAGCCTCTTTAACGCCGGGTTTGCGTCGGGACCGATCCAGAAGATGCGGCCGCCCCTCCTCGGTTCAAAATAGGAGACGGTATCGAATTCAAGGGTGAAGGCTTCTGCTTCTATGGCGTTCACCACGGCCTTCGCCTGTCTTACCTGCTCGCTATTGATTTCACCCAAGAAGGCGAGGGTGAGATGGATATGGTCTTCTTCGACGATGCGGGCCTTGTCGGAATGCGCCTTGAGCATCTTCGCAAGGACATGGAACCTCTTTCGGTCCTGCTTGTCAAAATCAAGGGCGATGAAATAGCGCATGGGAACCCCTCCTCTTTCTCCCTATTGTATCACACTCCACCCCATTGCAACACATTTCCACCTGTCTAGGACTTGAAGCATGGCTGAGGTCATGATAGTATAGTACAAAATGGACCTTAGGAGGTTTCCTATGTTTAAAAAGCTATGGATGGTCGTGTCTGTTTTCAGTGTTTTCATGGTCATGACCGGATGCGAAGAAACCGAAGACAAACCTGCTGAATCAAAGCCCGAAACACAATCCGTCTCTTTTGAGGACCTTTCAGATGAATACGATGTCGAGGATTCCGAACTTGACCTTCACTACAATGAAGATGGCATTCCCTACGTCGACATCGAGGCCTTCATCGATCTTTTGGACGGGGCGATCATGACCGAGGAAATAGAGACCGATCATGAAGACGGCATCTTCCATATGACCTACACCCTCGAAGCCGGCGAAAGCGAGGAGGACATCTATGAGGACACCACACTGGAGTTCGAACTGGATGTCGAGGAGAACACAGTGACCGTGAACCGTCTGGCTTTCTTCAATGGCATGAGCGAAGAGACCAAGACCGACTACGGTGAACATCTAGAAGTCGCCGATTATGAAGAGAGCGTCGAGGACCCTCTCACCATTGATTTGAGCGACTACGGCATCCGTGCATGGGAAGAGGACGGGGACATCCGTCTTCCGTTCAACATCGCAAACCTCTTCTTATCCGGTTCGATGTACGATGTCTACTATAACGGCGAGACCCTTTACGGTATCGATACCTACCAGTTGATGGACGATAGCGAGCTCGGCGATCGGCTGAATGATTCGGATCTGAACGATGAGGATATTCCGGATCCGATCAAGGATCACACCCTGGATTATCTGGCCCTTTCCTTTGATTATTTCTACGGATTGAAGGCGATGAACGATGTTGAGACCTATTACGACGAGTTATCGGATTTCGAGGATGATCTCGACGGGTCGGATACCGACCATTACCGTGCCATCTTTGATTATGCCTTCGCACACGACGACATCCACACCTCGCCCGTCGTGAGCGGATATTATGAGGACAACCTTTCCTTCCAGGCTTCGCTTGACGATCTGGGTACACGGACATCCACCTACTATGAAGCCTATTACGACGAGACTCTGAGTGCCCACTGTGAATCCGGCGGCGAGGTCGTCTACAATGAGGACGGGTCGAAAGCCATGTTCAAAGTCGACAGTTTTGACGAGGACACCCTGGATGATTTCGACGACACCATGCAATCGATCGATGATGAAGGCGGTGTCGAGGATGTCGTGATCGACCTTTCATGCAATGGCGGAGGCGTCATCGGCACGATGATCCAGATGCTCGGCTACATGAGCGACGACCCGATCGATTTCCACTCGAAAAACGTGACCGACGGTTCAACTTCAAAAACGACCTATGATGTCGACATCGAAGCGCGCGATTACGATTTCCACCTGGTCACCTCCCCCTTGACATTCAGCGCGGCCAACAGCATGGTTTCCATCGCGAAGGAGAACGACCTGGCGAACATTGTCGGTCAACCCTCCTCGGGCGGCGCGTCTTCAGTGATGACCAACATCACTCCAAGCGGCTCGATCCTGGTCATGAGCAGTCCCGAGGTCATGACCGACAGCAACTTTGATTCGATTGAAAACGGCATTGCACCGGATGTCGAGATCGACCTTCAGGACATCCCTGATTCTGACGAAATCTTCGATGCCCTGCCTTGATTCAACGAACTTCCATACAAATCGTTCCCATCCCATGATTCATGCGATAAAAAACCTGAAGCGCTACATACAACGCTTCAGGTTTTTTCATGGCATCAGTCCGGTTCAATCAGGAACGGATTGTCAAGCTCGAAATCGTCGTATTCCCCGCTTTGAAGCGTCAGTTCCTCTTCGGCGAGGTCACGGATGAAATGGCCGGTCGTCTTCGGGTCCTCACCCTCAAGGAAGGGGTTGTATGTCTGATCGAAGACATAATCGTTGGTGACCACTTTGTAGGTTTCATCGTCTTCGAAATCTTCGGTGGAGGATGCATAGGCAAGTTCATCCATCAGACCCTTGATTTCTTCACCTTCAAGATGGACGGTCTTTATGGAATTTTCAAACGGCCAGATGTCGTATAGGTCCCCGAGGGTGATCGCCCCTGCATTCAGGTCCTTGCGGGTTCCCCCATAATTCTGGAAGCCGATGTCCGCGTCCGTCGCGTGCCGCATGAGGTCCGCGATCCATTCGCTCAGCTGGCCGCGGCTGAG
>JBKHIE010000071.1:0-7961 GCA_046538775.1 Candidatus Izemoplasmataceae bacterium | reverse complement strand
CCATATGGATCTCACCCTCGAAGGTTTTGCTCAGGGTCCGCAGTCCCTCCAGCATGCTTTCAAAGTGTAGGGAGGGGTGCGGACGGTTGATGGCCTTGAACTGGGTTTCGTCGGTCGCATCAAGGGAGGGCATGACGATGTCGGCCCGCCGCACCATGTCACGGACGGCCTTCCTTGAGAAGAGGGCGCCGTTTGTGATCAGGACGACGGGCTTGTCGGTGAGGGCTTTCAGCTGGTCGATCAGGATCCCGAGGCTTTGGTAAAGCGTGGGCTCGCCATCGCCGACAATCGAGACCACATCGAAAGCGACGCCTTGTCGGAGGGTTTCCTTGAACTCATCGATGATTGCGCTGACGGGGTAGAAGTCTTCCCTTTCCTTCTGCATGTGGGTGATGCGTCCGAGCTGGCAGTAAATGCAGGACATGTTGCAAGTCAGTCTTGGGATGGGGCTGATGCCAAGCGAGCGGCCGAGTCGCCTTGAATGGATCGGTCCATAGATGAAGGATGGAGGCGGCGTGTTTTTCAAAGCTCGATGGCCTTGCCGGTTGAGAGGGCCTCGAGCGTGTCGCCCAGTATGGGCTTCAAGGCATTGAAGGCCTCTTCTTTGGTGCAGTGTCCGGTGATGTAATGGGCGCCGATTTCCTTCATCGTCTCACCGAGTTCTTCAAAGGTGGCGTCTTCGAGGCCTTTTGAAAGATGGAAGCCGCCGATGACGATGTCGGGGTAGTAGTCCTTGAGCTTATGGAAGTGGTCCATGATGTTCACGATGCCCTTGTGGGCGCAGCCTGATATGAGGATGCTTTGGTCGTTCTCTTTTAGGGACAGGTTCTGTTCATGGGTGAAATCATCCTTGACCAACACTTTCGCTTTCTGTTTGTATAGGTGGCTGTTGGCTTTTGGGATGAAGCGCTTGGCCTCGACACCTGAGAACACCTCGACACCGTTGTCGATGTGTTTGAATCCGGAAGTGAAGACAATGCGGTCGCTTTCCTTCAAGGCCTGTTTCAGGCCGATGTAGACTTTCTCGCCGCTTTCTTTTTCGCTGAAGACATTCGAGAAGGCCGCTTCATGGATGTAGATGGTCGCCTTGTCGTTCAGGTCCATGAAAGCTTCAAGGCCGCCGCCGTGGTCGTAGTGGGCGTGGGAGAGGATCGCGATGTCGACGGCTTTCAAGTCGATGCCAAGGGCTTCCGCATTCTTGATGAATTTCTCATCGGGGCCCATGTCGAAAAGGATGGTGTGTTTCTTTGCTTCGATGTAAAGGCTGATTCCGTGCGCCGCTTCGAATTTTTCGTCTGAAGCGGTGTTTTCAAGCAATGTCACAATACGCATGTTATCACCTCTAACCTTATTATATAACACACTTTGAAGACTTTCAAAAAAAGAAAAGCGGCTTAACGCCTGTGGCGTTTTCCGCTTTCCATTCCATGGTTATGAGGGTGCATGCACTTTTGGTTCATCGCTCAATGAGATATGAAAACCCCGTCAGGGGAATGTGGTACAAAGGTCGGGTTTCAGTAGGCCTTTTGATAGGCGGGCTTGCCGAAGGATTTGCTCTTGCCTTTGTTCTTGAATGTCTTTTTTGTGTTCTTCCGGTTTGAAGAGCGGCTCTCGATGGCATACGCGTCAAAATTGCGCTTGTTCTTCGGTTTCTTCTTTTTCGGGGCATAGCCTTTGAACGGTTGGTCGTGTCTCGGGCCATTGTTCTGGTCGTTGGAAGGTCTCGAGTTCTTGCGGGGAGCGGGTTTGGATTTTTGAATGTATTCGTGATCGGAATCTACCGGAAGGCGCATCTCGATGTGCTTCTGGATGGCTTTCAATAGATGGGTCTCCTTGGGTGAACAGAATGAATAGGCGCTTCCGAGTTTTCCGGCGCGGGCTGTCCTTCCGATCCTGTGAAGGTAGGTTTCGGGTTTTTCCGGCATGTCGAAATTGATGACATGCGAGAGGGCGTCGATGTCGATGCCGCGGGCGGCCACGTCGGTCGCGACGAGCACCTGGGTCTCGTGTTTCTTGAATTGGTTCAATGTCTTTTGGCGTTGGGACTGTGTCCGGTCACCATGGATGGCGTCGGCGTTGACGCCGGCATCCTTGAGTTGTCGTGTGATGGCATCGCAATCGCGTTTGGTCCGTACGAAGACAAGGGCCGAAGTGACGTTTTCGCCAAGCACGGTGTCCTTGAGAAGCTTGATCTTGTCGCCGCCCTTGAGGAAGAAAACGGACTGGTTGATGGTCTCAAGCGGAGTGTTCTGCGGGGTGACCTCGACGCGCACGGGGTTTCTCAGGATGCGCTTTGATAAGGCTTGGATCTCTTTTGGGATCGTGGCTGAGAACATCATGGTCTGGCGGTCTTTAGGCAGCGCCCGGATGATGGTGTCGACATCGTCGATGAAGCCCATGTCGAGCATCTGGTCGGCTTCATCGAGGACGAAGTGACGGATGGAGGCGAGTTTGATGACCTTCATGTTCATGAGGTCGAGCAGTCTTCCCGGGGTCGCGATCAGGATATCGACGCCACGTTTGACCTTGATGATCTGTTTGCGTTTGGGCATGCCGCCGTAGATGGCGACCGCCTTGACATCGTTCTTACGGCTATAGCGGTCGAAGCTTTCCTTGATCTGGAGGGCGAGTTCGCGTGTAGGCGCCAGAATAAGGGCCTTGGGCAGGCGCTTCTTGCCGTCGTTAGGGATGTTTTGGACGTGGTGGATGATCGGAAGGGCGAAAGCGGCCGTCTTTCCGGTGCCGGTCTGGGCGCTTCCAAGCATATCGTGGCCATTGATCAAATGCGGGATGGCTTCGGCCTGGATATCGGTCGGGGTTTCATAGCCATCGCTGGTGATGGCCCTGAGGATGGAGGGGTGCATGTTCAGTTGTTCGAATGTCATAGGTTGGTCTCCTTGGTTTATTTCTTGAAAGGCATTAAAAAACGCTGCATTTAACAGCGTTGTTTGTCGCTTTAAAAGGTGGATCGTTTCATGCAATGCACGTGATGGTGCCATCGTCAATGAATCGAGCTGGTGTATTATAGCACACTTTTCCTTAAAACCTAGCGGTTTGTGCATCATTGATGAAAAAAACCCCGAGAAAACGCTTTTAAAGAAAAACCCCCGGAAAATCATGCCTGGCATATTTTCCGGGGACGGGTCATAGTTTGAAGTCGCCTTCGATGAACAGGCCTTTTTTCCTGAATGCATAATCGAGGATGACGATGAGGGTGATGGGTAGAATCACGTGGATGATGGCGATGCCGATGAAGGTGCTTATCTCATACCCCATCGCATCAAGGACACCGATTTGTCCGATCAGGGCAGCTGTCCCCATGCCGCTTCCAATCGGGGTGCTTTCCAGTTTGAAGACCATGGTTGAGAGCGGACCGATGAGGGCGGAGACGATGATCGGTGGCAACCAGATGACGGGTTTTTTCAGAATGTTCTTGAACTGAAGCATCGAGGTGCCGATTGCGATGGAAAGGACACCCCCGATGGAGTTGTCCTTACGCGCCATGACCGCAAAGCCAAGCATCTGGGTGGCACCGCCGACCACGGCCGCGCCTCCGGCGATACCGCTAAGCCCGATGCTGATCGCGATGGCGGCACTCGAGATCGGGGCGGTGAGGGCCATGCCCATGACCGCGGCGATGATGATGCCCATGAAGAACGGCTGATAGGTGGTTGCGGTATTGATGAACTCACCGATGCCCTGCATGAATAGGGCGACAGGCTGACCGATGAGATTGGCGACGGCGAAGGCGATGGTCGCTGAAATCATTGGGATGAGAAGAATATCGACCGGGGTCTTCTTGCGCAGGATGAGCCTGAGACCCTCCATTGCGGCGACACTGGTCACATAGGCGACGACCGGATCGTTCGATACTTGAGTCGCAATACCGCCGGCAACGGCACCGCTGATAAGGGGCAGCCCCTTAAGATCAAGACTCCAAGCGATCCCGACACCGATTCCGACGCCCATGAAGCTTTTGAGGATGGCGGCGAGGTCCTGGATGGATTCGCTGTCGAAGATGACACCGATCTGTTCGATGATGACGCCGATGATGAGGGTCGAGAATAGACCAAGCGCCATCCCGTTCAAGGTCTTGATCAGGTAATTCAGAGTGCGTTTTCCAATAGTCAGTGCTTTCTCTTCTTGCATAGATAGCCTCCATAGTGATGGGATAACGATAACATTCTAACATAAAACCGTTTTATTTCACGGGTTTATTCATATTTTCAGCCGATTTATGAATTGCATGACTTGTATGATTGGATGAATGTTTTATAATAGGTGTGACTGCAGGAATCATTGCAATGCAAGAAATGGGATGGGATTGTCATGGCACACCAAACAAGTAAGAGCGAATCGAACATTCTTAGCGCATTCTTTATCAACCTGTTTTTCACCATCATCGAACTGTTCGGTGGATTGTATACGAACAGTATGGCGATTTTATCGGACGCTGTCCATGATCTCGGGGATACGATCTCTCTTGGTCTGAGTGCGTTCTTTGAACGGTTTTCCAAGAAGAAAGCGGACAAGGTCTATACCTTCGGATACGACCGGTTCTCCCTTCTGGGCGCCGTCATCAGCAGTTTTGTCCTGTTCGGGGCCTCCATATTCGTCCTGACCCAGGCTGTTCCAAGGTTGCTTGCACCCGAAACCGTCGATGCGAAAGGCATGATCGCATTCGCCTCACTCGGCGTCCTTTTCAACGGCATCGCCGTCCTCAAGGTGGTCCGTGGGAGAAGCCTGCATGAAAAGGTGATCACCTGGCATCTTCTCGAAGACTTCCTGGGATGGATCGCCGTCCTTGTAACCAGCGTCATCCTGTTGTTTGTGGACTGGTATTTCCTCGATCCGCTCCTCTCGATTCTGATCACCCTCTACATCGTCGTCCATGTGCTCAGAAATCTTCGGAGGGTCTTCAATGTGCTGTTGCAAAAGGCCCCCCAGGACATCGACCTTGAAGGGGCCATCGAAAAGATCGAAGCGCTTGAGGGCGTTTATGAGATCCATCACATCCATCTATGGTCGCTTGAAGGCGAGACCCCGATGCTGAGCATGCATCTGGTCGTGGACAAGGCCATGTCCGCTGAAGAGATCAAGGCATGCAAACACTCCGTCCGGACCATCCTCTCCAACCGCAATGTCCAGCACGTGACCATTGAGACTGAATATCAGGATGAGGCCTGTGTCAATCCGCCGTGCGACGAATAACCAGCCGATTTAAAAACGCATTCCAAGCCGGAATGCGTTTTTTTGATGGTTTGGATGGCTTCATTCAAATAACTTCAAAAGATCCTTCACAGTCCCGATGGCATGATCGGCGTCTTTGAGCTCGTCGGAATGGCCAAAACCGTATGCCGCAGCGACGGTTGTCAGACCGTTTTCATGGCCGGCTTCCATATCGTGCCAGCGGTCGCCGATGATGGCCGCCTTGCCTGGAAAATCCTCCATGACCCGGGCAAGGACATCGGCTTTACGCTCAATCCCGGGGTAGGTTTCACTGCATACCATGCGGTCAAAATACGCTTCGAGTCCGAACTGTTTGGCGTGTGCGTGCATGTAGTATTGCCTGCAGTTACTGATGAAGACGAGCGTGTACCCACGTGCCTTCAGTTTTCCTAGGGTCTCAAGCGCCCCATCGTAAAGGCGCGCCTCGCCCTTTTTTATGGCTTGACGCATTTGTTCGGATATGAGCGCGCTCGCTTTATTCTTGGCGCGCTCACCAATTTCGCGGCCGAAGCTCGCCCAAAGCTCACCCGGGGTCTGGCCCAAGAAGGGCTGGATCTCTTCGTCCGGCCATATGCGAGGGGTCGCACCATGGTGATCGACCAATGCCTGATAAGCCTTCCTGAACGCCGGGGCGTAGACATGAAGGCTGTCGTGAAGCGTTCCGTCATAATCAAAGTAGAGTGTCGTGTAGCCGCTTAGCGTCATGCGAAGTTCTTGAAGAGGTTGGCCATCTCGATGGCGCTCATGGCGGCGTCGTAACCCTTGTTGCCGGCCTTGGTGCCGCTTCGTTCGATGGCCTGTTCGATGGAGTCGGTGGTCAGGATGCCGAAAATGACGGGAAGTTCAGTATCCAGCGATACATTCGCGATGCCTTTTGAGACCTCGTTTGCGACCATGTCGAAATGAGGGGTGGAGCCACGGATGACCGCCCCCAGGCTGATGACGGCGTCGTAACGTCCGGTCTTGGCCGCCTTCTTGGCCGCTAGCGGCACTTCGAATGCGCCGGGCACCCAGGTGATTTCGACATCGTCCATGTTCGCACCATGGCGCCTTAAGGCATCCAGTGCGCCATCGAGCAGCTTGGAACCTATGAATTCGTTGAAACGGCCGACGATGATGCCTACTTTGAGGCCTTCGGCTTGAAGATTGCCTTCGAATGTTTTCATTGTTCTTCCTCCTTGAATTTGAGCATGTGGCCCATTTTTTCCTTTTTGGTTTTGAGATAGTGTTCGTTGCGTTCGTTGTGGTTCATCTGGATCGGCACGCGCTTTACGATTTCCAGGCCGTGACCGGAAAGTCCGCTCAGTTTCTTCGGGTTGTTGGTCATGAGCTTGATCTTGCGGACACCGAGGTCGCGCAATATCTGCGCCCCGATGCCATAGTCGCGCATGTCCTCAGGGAAGCCGAGCGCCAGATTGGCCTCGACGGTATCCATGCCCTGGTCCTGAAGATGATAGGCGCGGATCTTGTTGATGAGTCCGATGCCCCGGCCTTCTTGGCGCATGTAGAGGACGACGCCCTTGCCTTCTTCCTCGATCTTTTCCATCGCCGCATGCAACTGATCGCCGCAATCGCAACGCTTGGAGCCAAAAGCGTCGCCGGTCAGGCATTCGGAATGGACCCTCACGAGGACTTCGTCGTCTTCCTTGATGTCGCCCTTCACAAGGGCGACATGGTGTTCCTTGTTCAACGTGTTCTCATAACCGACCATCCGGAAATCCCCGTGGTCGGTCGGAAGGTTGGACTCTGCGGCCCTTTTGATCATGGTGTCCTGTCTTTGCTTCCGGTATTCGATCAGGTCCGCAATCGAGATGAGTTTCAGTCCGAAACGTTTGACGTACGCTTCAAGGTCGGGCAGTCTTGCCATCGACCCGTCCTCGTTCATGATCTCGCAGATCACACCGGCCGGTTTCAACCCTGCGAGCCTTGCGAGGTCGACCGAGGCCTCGGTGTGGCCGGCCCGTTTCAATACGCCGCCTTCTTTCGCGATCAAGGGAAAGATATGGCCGGGTCTCTTGAAGTCATCCGGCGTGGCGTCGTCATCGACAGCCTTCCGGATGGTGTAGGCACGCTCGTAGGCGCTGATGCCGGTCGAGGTGTCCGCAGCGTCGATGGAAACGGTGAAGGCGGTCTTGAAGGTGTCGGTGTTCTCCTTGACCATCTCGTCCACGCCGATTTTTTCCAGGTTCTTTTTCTCCATGGGCAGACAGATGAGTCCCCGTCCGTAGGTCGCCATGAAGTTGATGCTTTCTTTTGTGGCTTTCTCCGCAGCCATGACAAGGTCGCCTTCGTTCTCGCGGTCCTCATCATCCACCACGACCACCATCTCACCGCGCCTGATGGCCTCAAGCGCGTCTTCTATTCTATCGAATTGCATGAATAAAGCCTCCTATAAGTAACCGTGACGTCTTAGGAAGCCCTCATCCAGGGTTTCCTCTTCATCATCGTTTTTGAGCAGTCGTTCGACATATTTGGCGATCATGTCCACTTCCAGGTTGACCGTGTCCCCTGGGCGAAGGTCGCCGAGCGTGGTCGCCCGCTTGGTTTCCGGGATGACTGAGACACTGAAGGATGCATCCTCTGCCTCGATGACCGTGAGGCTCACACCGTCGATGCCGATCGAGCCCTTGTTTGCGACATATTTCATGACGTCTTTCGGGGCCTTAAAGGTCATGACGGTCGCGATGCCTTCCTGATGGGTATTTAGAAGCGTGCCGACACCGTCGACATGA
>JBKHIE010000070.1:0-7973 GCA_046538775.1 Candidatus Izemoplasmataceae bacterium | reverse complement strand
CCGGAGAAAGTCACGCTCAACGTGACCGAATCCGTACCCGGCGTCAAAGGCAACACCGCAAGCAACAACGCCACAAAGGATGCGACCCTTGAAACAGGGTACACCCTTCAAGTGCCCTTGTTCATTGACGAGGGCGACGACATCGTCGTCAATACCAGCACCGGAAAATACAGCGCCAAAGCATAGAGGAGTGACCCATAATTGGACTTATCCGACTCGATCCTGGCGGTCAGTGACATACCGCCCGCAAGTTTCATCGTACTCATCATCCTGTTATTCTTTTCAGGCTTTTTCTCCATGAGCGAGACCGTCTTTTCAAGTCTGAACCCGATCCGGCTCAAACATTTCATCGAAGATCACCGGAAAGGTGCCAAACGGGCGTTTTGGATCCATGCCCGCTTCGATTACACCCTGACCACGATCCTCGTCGGGAACAACCTGGTGAACGTTGCCCTCGCGACCATCTCCGCGAGCATTTTTTCACAGATTTTCGTGGACAGCGAACTCATGGTCACCCTATTCAACACCGGTGTCATGACGGCGATCATCCTGATTTTCGGAGAAATCATCCCCAAGAGTTTCGGGAAGATGCATGCGGACACCATGGCCCTTCGCCTAAGCGGGCCCCTCTATTTCTTCATGAGATTGCTTTATCCGATCACATGGTTCTTCATGAAGATCCGCAAACTCTTCCTGCGTCAGGACAACCGGGTGACGATCAGTGTGAGCGAGGACGAACTCGAGACCATCATCGACACCATGGAAGAAGAAGGCTCCATCGATGAGGACGAGGCCGAGATGCTTCAAAGCGTCCTGGACCTCGGAGAGAAGAAGGTCTATGAGATCATGACCCCACGTGTGGACATGGTATCCGTCGAGGTCGATGAACCGATCGAATCGATCCAGGAGAAGTTCTTTGAAAACCAGCTCTCGCGTCTTCCGGTCTATGAAAAGGACCGCGACCACGTCGTCGGCATCCTGACCGAACGCGATTTCTTCACATCCCTCATCAAAGGCAAGGAAATCAACATCAAGGAACTCATGAAACCGCCCGTGTTCGTCTCCAAGTCGATGCGTGCGGACACGCTGATTGAAACTTTGCAGCGGGAGAATTCCCACCTCGCCATCGTCAGTGACGAATTCGGTGGCACAAGCGGCATCGCCACCATGGAAGATGCGCTTGAAGAGCTTGTCGGCGAGATCTATGACGAACATGACGATATCGACGATGAATTCCTTAAACAGATCTCCGACAAGGAATACGGTGTCAATGCCGACATCGAACTCGGCGACCTCTTCGACCAGCTCGAATTGGGCGATCCGCCCGATTCGCCCGAACGGAATCTCGGAAGCTGGCTTTTTGAACAGTTTGAAAAAGTCCCGGAAGTGGACATGACCCATACCATCCGCCAGAAGCTTGTCCGCTACGATGCGGACAGTGAATCGCCGACATTCGATCTCACCTTCATTATCAAAGAGATCCGCGAACGCCGGATCAAATACGTTCACCTGTATGTTGACGAGGTCGATCCCGACCAAAAGGAAAACGACAAGGAGAACGCCAACCAATAGGAGAATCGCCCATGGAACGCATCCAGAAACTGATCGCCCAGAGCGGTCTATGTTCCCGCAGAAAAGCTGAGACCCTGATCGAGGACGGCCGTGTCGCCCTGAACGGCGAGACCGTCAAGACGCTTGGCACCAAAGCCACGCACAAGGACACCATCACCGTCGATGGCACCCCGATCCGGTATGAAGAGAAGGAATATTTCCTCTTTTACAAGCCTGAAGGCTCAGTGAGCACCACCGATGATGAGAAGAACCGGCGCACGGTGCTTGATTTCATCGACACCCAGGCAAGGATCTATCCGGTCGGCCGGCTTGATTACGACACCTCCGGCGCACTCCTTTTGACCAACGACGGCGACCTGACCAATGCGCTCACGCATCCGAAACACCACATCGAGAAAGCCTACCAGGTCACCATCAAGGGGCTGCTTAGAAAAGACACCTCAAGAAAGATCGCCCGCGGCGTCACCATCGATGGTGAAAGGACCAAACGCGCCAGGATTCATGATGTCGCCTACAATACGGATAAAGAGACCACCCGGCTCACCTTCATCGTCACCGAGGGAAAATACCATCATGTCAAGCGCGTCTTTGAAGCGATGGGCCATCCGGTTTTGAAACTCAAGCGCACCCGGTTTGCGACCCTGACGCTTGAGGGTCTGAAAAAAGGCGAGTACCGTCGGCTCACACCCCATGAACTTAAAAAACTGAGAATTCTTGTCGAACAACGCAAAAACGATTCGACCCGGAAATAAAACGCTTTCAGGCCAAGCGGCCCAATCGCTCGGCCTTTTTATTTGTTCGGCCCT
The DNA here is from genome assembly GCA_046538775.1 of Candidatus Izemoplasmataceae bacterium. GTDB lineage: Bacteria > Bacillota_I > Bacilli_A > Izemoplasmatales > Izemoplasmataceae > M55B118. The sequence continues at coordinate 5,595 of JBKHIE010000070.1, read as the reverse complement.
TCATGACGGGCAAACGCTTACTTGTCAAAACTCTTTTTCTTACCATTGATATCGTGATAAAATAAGTGTGCATATAAGGCCTACCCGGTGAACACTATTTTTCAGGAAGAGGTTTTTCCATGGCTAGATGGAATACATTCCAGAAAGATCTATTGATCATTACTCTGCTTGCGGTCCTGCATCTCTTGTTTACGGCAATCTTTCCCTTAAGGGGAATGGATGCCGGTGGGGACGTCCTGGTGACCCGGGAATTCTTCCTCTATCGGTTCGAGTTCCTGGATACCGGCGAGACGGTGACCTACCTACCGGTCCTTACGGGAGTCTATGTCCTGTTCCTCATCGCGCTCATCTTAAAAAAACCGCGGTCGCAAGCCCTTATCTACGGTTTGGGACTGGTCCTCGTAACGAAGTTCTCATTCCTCTCAGAGCTATCAGCCCTTGAAGGCCGCGCGCTAAGCGACCTAGAGACCACAGGCTTCATTTCAATGACGCTCCGGGCATCCGGAGAGATTGTGGCTCAGGACCTTGCAGGGTATCTGTTGCTTGCGCTATTCCTCATCAAGGCCATCATTGTATCCCACACGATCTACATGAAACGTAAGAAAAGCCGCATGAAGCAAGACACCATCGTCCAAACAAAAAACGAAGTGCCATCCTAAGCGGGACACTTCGTTTTTTTTATGGAGTGAAGCTTGCAATTCAGGATTAGAAGAGGCCGGTACCGAACAATCCGGCAAAGACGAGGCTGATGATGGTCATGAGTTTGATCAGGATGTTGATCGAAGGGCCGCTCGTATCCTTGAACGGGTCGCCGACCGTGTCGCCTGTGACACTTGCCTTATGGGCGAAGCTGCCTTTTTCACCGTGGTTGCCATCCTCGATGAATTTCTTGGCGTTGTCCCATGCGCCCCCACTGTTCGCCATGAAGATGGCCATGGAGATGCCGCTTGCGAGGGCACCCGCAAGCAGTCCGCCCAAAGCTTCACTGCCAAGCAGGAAGCCTATAAGGAGCGGCGCACCGACCGCAAGCAGTCCCGGAATCACCATCTCCTGGAGTGCGGCCTTGGTCGAGATGTCGACACATCGCGCATAATCGGGCTTTTCAGTCCGGTCCAGAATGCCTGGGAGCTCCTTGAATTGACGCCGCACCTCGTCAATCATCTTCGAAGCCGCACGCCCGACGCTGCTCATGGTGAGGGAGCTGAATAAAAACGGCAGCATGGCGCCGATCAGGATGCCGACAATGACATTCGGCGTGGTGATGTCGATGGCGGTAAGGCCGGCGGCCTGGACGAACGCGCTGAAAAGCGCAAGCGAAGTCAGGGCCGCACTGGAGATCGCGAACCCTTTTCCGATGGCAGCGGTCGTATTGCCGACACTGTCGAGCTCGTCGGTGATCTTACGCACTTCCGGACCCATGCCGGTCATCTCGGCGATGCCCCCGGCGTTGTCCGCGATCGGCCCATACGCATCGATCGCGATGGTCATCCCCGCCGTTGAGAGCATGCCTACGGCCGATAGCGCGATGCCATAAAGACCGGCGACACTGTAGGCGATGACGATGACACCGCTGATCAGGAGGATCGGGATTGCGGTGGATTCCATCCCGATCGAGAGCCCGCCGATGATGTTGGTCGCATGACCGGTCTCGCTTTGTTTGGCGATGCCTTTGACCTTGCGGTATTCGCTCGACGTATAGACTTCCGTGATGAAGCCGATGATGATCCCGACCGAAAGCCCGGCGATGATCGCCAGGAACGGTCCGAAATTGACGAAAAAGCCCTGCTCGACATAATACCAGGTAAGAATGAACGAGAAGCCAAGAAAGAAAACCCCGGCCACATACGTGCCGATCTTCAGGACGGTATGGGGCTTGGCCGCCTTCTTCGTCCGGATGGACACCGTCCCGAAGATGGCTGCGATGATGCCTATGGCAGCCAGGAGAAGAGGGAACATCGCCCCTTCAAGGGCGTAGACGGTGCCACCGGCACCCTCCAGGAAGATGCCGAGGGTCATCGCGGCGAGGATGGACCCGACATACGACTCGAACAGGTCGGCGCCCATTCCGGCGACGTCCCCGACGTTGTCCCCGACGTTGTCGGCAATGACGGCGGGGTTTCGCGGGTCATCCTCAGGAATCCCGGCTTCGATCTTGCCCACAAGGTCCGCCCCGACATCGGCGGCTTTGGTATAGATGCCTCCACCGACGCGCCCAAAGAGCGCGATGGACGATGCACCGAGACCAAAACCGCTCATGACAGCGGTCATGCTTGCCGTATCGAATCCAAAGATATGGGTGACGATCAGATAATAGCCGATCAGTCCCGAAAGCCCGAGACCGACCACCGCAATGCCCATGACAGCGCCCCCGCTGAATGCGACATCCAAAGCCTTGTTCATACCGCTTTTCTCAGCGCTTGTGGCGGTCCTTGAGTTCGAAGCGACGGCGCCTCTCATGCCCAGATATCCAGCCCCGGCGCTCAAAACCGATCCGAATGCGAACGCGCCCGCCGTCGGGAAGTCGATGGAAAGGCCGATCACGAAGAACAGGATGAAAACGAACAGTCCCATGATCCGGTATTGTCTCGACAGATAGGCCATCGCCCCTTCCCGGATGTAGCCGGAAATCTCGATGACATGCGGGTTTCCCTTTTCGATTTTCTTGATCTTGTAAAAAAGCACTGCCGCATACAGCATGCCGATCATGCCAAAAGCGAGTGCCGTGAGGATTAATGGTGTCATAGGGTGCCTCCGTTTTCTGTGTATTTGCCCTTGATCGCCCGGGCATCTCAGTGTATTTATATAGAGTATAGCATAAAAGCCCTTTCATTATCAAGAGAAGGTGAAATCCTGCACAAGTGCAGGTCTCCCCTTTGAAATTAAAGGGGAAATAACGTACAATAGTGGTATTGAGAAAACGACATTTGTGATATAATGTGACTGATTGTAAAGAGGGTGATGCCATGGGAACTACCCAAATCGCCATAGACGGTCCCGCAGGCGCCGGCAAGAGCACCATTGCCAAACGGCTTGCCGACAACCTTGGGTTCGCCTATATTGATACCGGCGCGATGTATCGGGCAGTGACTTGGAAGGCGATGCGTCTCAATGTCAACCTTGACGATGAGGACGCGTTCGATTTCCTGGATCATACGCGATTTGACTATAAAGAAGGAAGACTTACGATGGACGGTGCCCCGCTCGGCGATGACATCCGGTCCCGTGAAGTTTCCAACAACGTCTCGCTTGTCTCCTCACACCAAAGTGTGAGGAATATTCTCGTCAATAGGCAAAAACGACTTGCGGACAACCTTGATGTCGTCATGGACGGAAGGGACATCGGCTACAACGTCCTTCCACACGCCGACTACAAGTTCTTTCTGACAGCGAATGTCGAGACCCGGGCGCAACGGCGCTTCAAGGAAAACGCACGACGCGGAATCCATATTCCGCTTGAAGATCTCAAACAGGAAATCATCAAAAGGGACGAATTTGACAGCAACCGGAAACATTCGCCCTTGAAACCGGCTTCCGATGCCTATGTCATCGATACTTCGGACATGAACATCGAAGAAGTCATAGAGACTATTGAAGTGAAAGTAAGAGAGGAAGATTCAAATGCAAGAGTTTAATCTGAAGAACATCCAAGAGGGCCAGACTGTCAAAGGGAAGGTTTACAAGGTCAAAGACGATGAAGTCATCGTCGATATCGGCTACACGACCGAAGGCACCATCTCCCTTGAGAATCTGACCCGTCAAAACTATAATTCCTGCCACGAACTCGTCAAGGAAGGCGATGACATCGAGGCGGTTGTCAAGAAGAAAGACGATGAATCCGGCATTGTCCTGCTTTCAAGACTCGAAGTCGAAGAAGCGGAAATGTTCGACGAACTCCAAAACAAGTTTGAAAACGATGAGGTTTTCGAAGCCACGGTCAAAGAACACAATAAAGGCGGCCTGATTGTCAAGGCGTTCGGTTTCGACATGTTCATGCCTGCCCGCGAAGTCTCAAAAGGGTACACCGAGAACCTTTCGGACTATGTCGGCAAGACCCTCGATGTCAAGATCATCGAAATCAGCCGCAGAAAGATCGTCGTATCCCACCGTGCGGTGGAAAAGGCCCTTGAAAAGGCTGAAAAGGACAAAGAGCTTGAAAAGATCCAAGAAGGCGATGTCGTGAAGGGTAAAGTCTCCAAGCTGATGCCGTATGGCGCCTTCATCCGCTTCGGTCATGTCGAAGGGCTGCTGCACATCTCCGAAATGTCCCATCACCGCATCAAGCAACCTTCTGAAATCTTGAAAGAAGGCGACGAAGTCGAAGTCAAAGTCATCGAAGCCAAAGGCAAGAAACGCGGCCTTTCGCTCAAGGCCCTGCAACCGACCCCTTGGGAAGCCTTCGCGAAGAACCATAAAGTCGGGGACAAGGTCACCGGCAAGGTCGTCAAGAAGATGCAGTTCGGAATCCTTGTCGAAGTCGAAAGGGATGTCGCGGGCATCATCCATAAGAACGACTATTCATGGGATCCCCGGTTCAACCTTGCGGGGAATGTCAGTGTCGGCGATGAAGTCGAAGCGCAGATTCTTTCCATGGAGCCTGAAAAAGGTCGCATGCAGCTTTCCAAGAAACATCTTGAATACAACCCTTGGGACGATGTCGAGGTCAAAGTCGGCGAGGTTGTCTCAGGTGAAGTGAAGACCATCCAGTCCAACGGAGCCCTTGTCGAAGTCCAGGGCGTCTATGGCTTCCTGCCCATCGGTGAGATCAGCGAAAAGCGCATCGACACGGTCGAAGAAGTCCTCAAGGAAGGCGATGTCATCAATGCCATCGTCCTCAAGTTCAACAAGAAGGACTGGCAGATGGTGCTTTCGAAAAAACGCCACGACGAACAAAAAGTCCGCGACGAGTACAAGAAACACTTGAAGAGCGAGAACAAGAAAGACCAATCCCAGACGCTCGGGGAACTCTTTGCGGAAAAATTCAAAAACATGAAAAAATAGGTGATCGCCATGATACCCACCGTTGCTGTGGTCGGCCGGCCGAATGTCGGCAAGTCGACACTGTTCAACCGCATCATCGGCCAACGGCTCGCCATCACGGATGAAACCCCCGGTTTGACCCGTGATCGGATCTACGCCCGAGGCGAATGGCTCACACGCACATTCAATATTGTAGACACCGGGGGCATCGACTTTGACGATGCCCCTTTTGTTCATGATATCAAGGCGCAGACGGAAATCGCGATCGATGAAGCCGATGTCATCGTCTTTGTCGTCGATGTGAAAGTCGGTGTCACCGAAGAGGACGCCATGGTCGCCCGGATGCTTTACAAGGCGGACAAACCGGTCATCCTCGCCGTCAACAAGGTCGATGACGTCCTTTTAAAGGATGCCCTTTATGAATTCTATGCGCTCGGCCTCGGGGACCCATTCCCCGTGAGCGCCGCCCATGGCATCGGGGTGGGCGACATGCTCGATGAAGTCATCAGGAGCCTTCCGGCGATGCCCGAGGAGCCTTATTCGGAAGACACCATCCGTCTTTGCCTGATCGGACGGCCGAATGTCGGTAAAAGCACGCTCATGAACACGCTGATCGGT
>JBKHIE010000069.1:0-8006 GCA_046538775.1 Candidatus Izemoplasmataceae bacterium | reverse complement strand
CTCATTCAAGAACGGCCTTAAGATCCAAGCCCCTGAGATCCTGCTCTTTGCACTCGGCGGCTTCCTGATGGGCTTTGGCACCAGACTTTCCCTAGGATGCAACGTCGGAGCGCTTTATACCCCGATTGCCAACTTCTCACTTTCCGGCTGGCTTTACTTCTTCGTCCTCTTTGCCGGCGGCTACATCGGCAACAAGGGCTTCAAGGCATTCTATCAGAAATTCGGCAATTAAGCATCCCTCACCCTACACATTTAAAACAAACCTTTAAGCTTCGGTTTAGAGGTTTGTTTTTATATGATATAATTGTATAATGGTAATGGAAATCTCTTAACGAGCACCTTAGATGGGAGGAAAACATGAAACACAAACCGTTCCTTGTATGGGCTGTCATCATCGTCTTATGGTTCCTGTTCACCCTGCCGGCCTTTGATTTGGTCAACCCGCGACTCTTCCCCTCCCCTTACCGGGTCACGTTGGCCTTCATCGACGTGATACTGAATGGCTACAACCAGATCAGCTTCTTAAATCACCTAGCCGCGAGTTTCGGTCGCCTCTTCCTTTCAATCCTGATCGCCATCGTCCTGGCGATCCCCATAGGGCTGATCAGCGGCTACATCCGAAAAGTCGAGGTTGTCATCTCCTCGATCGTGGAGTTCGTGCGGCCCTTGCCGCCGCTTGCTTATTATATGCTCCTGATCCTCTGGCTCGGGATAGGCAACACCTCCAAGGTCGTGTTGCTGTTCATCGCGGCCTTCTCGCCGATCTTCATCGCCTGTGTCCAGGCGGTGAAACAGGTGAAAAGAAACCACATCCTGCAGGCGAAGACGCTGGGTGCCTCCAACATTCAGCTCTTCACCCATGTCGTGCTGCCGAGCGCGCTTCCCAATATCTTCACCGGCATCCGGACCGCGACCGGCGTGGCGTACACGACGCTTGTCAGCGCCGAGATCATCGCCGCGTCCTCGGGGATCGGCTGGATGATTCTCGACGCCTCCAACTATCTCAAGTCGGACATCATCTTCGTCGGCATCATCGTGATCGGCCTTTCTGCGATCCTGCTCGACAAGTTCTTACAATTCATGGAAAACAAGGTTGTTTTCTGGAAAGGAAAAGCATAATGAAAAAACTGATGATTCTATTGCTGCTTGCACCGTTCTTCCTCATTACAGGGTGCGACAGTGGTGAGCAAAAAATCAACCTGGGCATGCTCAAAGTCCCGAATGACGCCATGCTGGCCAAACAGATGGGACTTTTTGAAGAGAAGTTCGGCGACCTCGGTTACGATGTCGAATACATCTACAACGATTCCGGTGTCGAAGCCAACCAGGCACTCGCCTCGGGCGACCTCGATTTTGCGACAATGGGGAATATCAATGCCCTGGTGGCACTTGGGACCGATGTGGACACTGAACTGATATGGATCCACGAGACCCTGGGGGATGTCGAAGCCCTCGCCGTCAAGAACGATTCCGGCATCGAAACCGTCAACGACCTCAAAGGCGAGAAAATAGCGACCACATTCGCCTCGACCGCCCATTACATCCTCTTAAACGTCCTCAAAGAGGCGGGCATTGAGGACGAGGTCGAGCTTTTGAACATGAAGACCTCCCAGATCGTCGCGGCGTGGGACCGTGGCGACATCAAGGCCGCCTATACATGGCAGCCCTCCTTGGGGGAGCTCCTTGATAATGGCGAGGTCCTGGTGAGTAGCGGCGACATGATCGATGAGGGTTTCCGGACCGCGAATGTCGAACTCGCGAGGAAGTCCTTCGCGGAAGAACACCCAGAACTCGTCGAGACCTACATCGAATGCATGCACGAGGCGCATGAGTACTTCAAGAACGACCGCGAAGGGGCCATCGAGGCCTTGGCCGTCGAACTGGGACTGGACGAAGACGCGGTGGCCACCCAGGTGGAAGGGTCGGTCTGGACAAGTCTTGAGGACATGCGCTCTTCCGACTTCATGGAGACCTACCGGAACACCATGCAGGAGCAATCCGTATTCCTTGAAGACCAGGACCTTCTGGACAGCGATATTTCCTACGAACGGATCCGGGCATTCATGAACGATGCCTACGCACAGGGTGTTGATGATGAAAAAACTGATTGAGATTGAAAATCTCAGTGTCCTCTATGACGGTGACGAAGAGGACCTGGGCGCGATCAACGACGTTTCCCTCGACATCTATGAAAACGACTTCGTCTGCATCCTCGGACCGTCGGGGTGTGGAAAGTCGACCCTCCTCAAGACCATCGCCGGCTTTATCCGTCCCAACCAGGGCCGGATCCTGATGAATGGCGAGCCCATCACCGGCCCGGACGACACAAGGGGGATCGTCTTTCAGGAACCCAACCTGTTTCCGTGGTTCAAAGTGAAGGACAACATCGCCATCGGACCGAAATTCCACCGGCAGGACCCAGAAGCGATCGAAGCCGTCGTCGATGATTATCTTGAGCAGGTCCACTTAAAGGAGTACAAGCATGCCAAGGTCTTCGAGCTCTCGGGCGGTCAGCAGCAAAGGGTGGCCATCGCACGGACCCTGGCCAACCATCCGGATGTCATCCTGATGGATGAACCGTTCGGGGCGCTTGACAGCCTGACAAGGGAGAAGATGCAGCGGATGATCCGGACGCTGTGGCAAAAGAACAGGACCACGGTGTTCTTTGTCACCCACGACATTGATGAGGCGCTGCTTCTTGGAACCAAGATCCATGTCATGCGTAAGGAACGCAAGAGCATCGTCCAATCCTTTGAAACAGACTACACCCACCGCCTCCTTGAAAACCCGGATGCACCCGTGATGAACGAAGAAGGGTTCCTCCACTTGAAACAAAGCATCCATAATCTTCTGGAGGATTGAGCCTACCATCGAACAAAACAGGTCGAACAGGATCGAAACCGGGCCGGGGATAAGCTTCCCCGGCCCGGTTTTATACTTGAACGCCAACGTGTCGATTGATGGTCCCAGTGGTTATTCTTGGCTTTTTATGAAAGTCGGGCCCCTATCAGGTTTTCCATTGCATAAAAAAAACCGAAGCCTTGCCCTTTCAAGAGGCGCAAGGCTTCGGTGCCAATCCGACGGTTCAGGTTCTATCCAGGAATTCGGTGACGGCCCGGAAGAAGGCATCCTTTTCATCGAACATCGGCGCATGGCCGCTCTCTTTGAATTCGATATACTCCCCCTTGGCGCCAAGGCCCTCACGGATCGAGGCGTACTGGTCTTCGGAGACAATCCGGTCCTCTTTCCCCTGGATGACAAGAACAGGCCCTCTGACGGCGTCAATCTTTCCGCTTCCCTCCGTGACGCCGTTGTGTTCATGCGACATGTTGAAGGCCGTGAGCGCGTAATCCGCATCAATAAGATTCCTTTGTTTGAAGGTGGCTTCCGCGTAACGTTCAAACCGTTCATCGGAAGGCATGGTTTGTGTGAAAATGGCGTTCTTGAAAAGCTGTTTGAGCGCCTCTTTGTCTTTGGCTTCATAAATCCGGAGTGCCGGTCTGGCAATCACCGGGTCCTTTTCAATCGCTTCCTTGGATGCGATGCGCTTGTCTGTCGGTTCCATGTTTTTGTCGAACTGATAAAGAGGATACCCCTTGATGCCGACCGAGCCGATGACAACGCTTTTCTGCACCACCTCAGGATAGTCCGCGGCCAGTTGAAGCACGACCCCGCCGCCCAGCGACCATCCTAGGAAATCGGCCTTGGCCAATCCGATTCTGTCCATGAACGCCTTGAGATCATCGGCGAAGTCTTTCAAAGAATCGATGGGGGTATGGTAGGTGGAATCGCCGAACCCTCTCAAATCCGGTGCGATAAGCTTGAAATTCGAGGGCAGATTCTCAAAAAAGACATCCATGTGCGCGGACGAGGAATAGTTCCCATGGACCAGGATGAGGGGGCGGTGGCCGCTTTCGCTTTCCCGGTACGCGAGGCTCTCACCGTTTGGAATTGTTGCAAAATTCAGTTTCATTGAATGTCACCCTTCCTTGAAAGATTTATCTGACATTTCCATTCTACCATTTAAAATGCCATTTATAAAGTTCATTCGAGACCCCTTGGCTCGGGATCAGGGTCTCTCTTTGAACTCTGGGCCCTACTTCATGCCTAAAGGCTTTGCCGGAGGCGGTCCAGCCATCAAGGTCATGAAGCCATCACCGTAAAGGAAACCCGTCTTGCATAAGGTCGGGTGTCCTTTGCACGGTGAAGCGCGTTCCAGGCGACCCTTCAAATGACCGGCCAACCAAAAGGCCTAAGCCCGGTTATCGACCGGGCGCATCGTTTTCGGGATGGCAGGTTTTACAAACCCACAGGGGCGTGGTACACTTTAGGTGACAGAAAGGATGCGATACCATGATCAATGAACATTACACGCTCCACAACGGCGTCAAGCTCCCGAAGATCGGACTCGGCACATGGCAGGTCCCAGAAGGGGACGTGACCTATCAGGCGGTAAGGGATGCGCTTGATGTCGGATACCGCCACATCGACACCGCGCAAGGGTATGGCAATGAAGGGAGTGTCGGACGGGCCATCGAGGATTCCGATGTCGACCGCAAGGATGTCTTCATCACGACCAAGCTCGAAAGCCATATCAAGTCCTACGAAGCGACCTTAGATGCTTTCGAGGCCTCGCTGAAAGCCCTGAAGACAGATTATGTGGACCTCTTCTTGATCCATGCACCATGGCCCTGGAATGACATCGGCAAGGATTGCAGTGAGGGCAACGTCCAGGCTTTCAAGGCGATGGAGAAACTATACAGGGAAGGCAAGGCCCTCGCGATTGGGGTCTCCAACTTCAATGAAAAGGACATCCAGAACATCCTCGACAACTGCGAGATCGTCCCGCACGTCAACCAGATCGGATGCTTCGTCGGGCATTCCGAGGATGCCATCCGGCAATTCTGCGAGGAAAAGGGCATCCAGATCGAAGCCTATTCACCGCTTGCGATCGGCTATGCGCTGGATAACCCTCTCATCAAGGCCATCGCCAAACGCTACGGCAAATCACCGGCCCAGGTCTGCATCCGGTATTGTCTTGAGAAAAACGCCGCCCCGCTTCCCAAGACGACGAAAAAACACCGGATGGTGGAAAATGCGGACGTTGATTTCAAACTTGACTCTGCGGACATCGAAGCCCTCGACAAGATTGAGGACGACCCAAGACAGTTTAACGGATAATTCAAGTAAAAAGGGCTCATTCGAGCCCTTTTATTATGGTCAAAGTCTGTATGGATCAAACGTTTTATTGGGTTTGAGCGTGGTTCCGGGTTTAACGATCTCATCCACGACGTACCGTGCGATCGCGGGGGCCGCGGTGACTCCGGGCGAATCGATCCCCGCGACATGGATGAACCCTGGGTGTTCCAAGGAGCGTCGGATAAAGAAATCGTCCTGGTCGATGGTCGAGCGCAGGCCGGCGTAGGTCCGCTCCGCCTTTTCCACCGGTACGTTTTGTAGCATCCGCCTGACACCCTCACGGATCGCCCTCAAGCCTTCATCCGTCGTTGCGGCCTGATCGAGGGCTTCCTGAAAGGTGTTGGTCGGGCCGAGACGGATGGAGCCGTCCGGCTGAGGGATGACCAGGATGCCCTTGGTGTCGTCTTTTGGGACTGGGAACAGGGTATGGCGCACAAGGTCCCGGTAGGCAGGACCGAGCACATAGTATTCGCCGCGGTGCGGTCGCATCCGGTAAGGCACATCGGTTTCGACCATGGCGGCGATGAACGCGTTCTTGATGCCGGCGGCGTTGATGACATGACGGGCTTTGTACATCCCTGTGGTGCTTTTTACCAGGAAATGGTCCTTTTTCGACTCGATGGATCCGACCTCTGAGCCGAAGATGAATTGGACGCCGTTCAATGTGGCGTTCCGGGCAATCTTCTTCGCATAGTCGTAGGTGTCTGCGGTCATGGCATCGTCCATCGCAAGCGCGGCCAAAAGCGAAGGATTCAAGGACGGTTCTTCTTCGAGCGCGGCAGACGCACTGACCAGTCGCGGCATGAGGCCGCGCTTAAGGGCCTCATCATGCAGACGTTTCAGGGTCGCCATCTCCGCTTCGTCAAAGGCGAGCATGTAGGCACCGTTTTGAAGCACGGGCACGCCGAATTTCACCGCAAGCGTCCTGTGCATGCGGTTCCCTTCCTTGGCCAGACGGGCTTTCAGGGTCCCTTTTTCCGGCGGTATGGCGATCGGGGAATGGACGAGGGCGCTGTTGTGGGTCGACTGGACTTGGGCGACATCCGCCTCCTTTTCAAGCAGGAGCGTCGACACGTCGTACTTGGCGAGTTCGCGGGCGATGAAGGCACCGACAATGCCGCCACCGACAATCAGGAAATCAACCATGGAATCATCCTTTCAAAAAGCGCAGAAAAACGGGCAACGTTTTCCTGCGCTCTAGGTCTCTTTTGGGATTAGCTTTTACACCATCATTATATAAGGTTGAAACGGGGTTTGCAATCAAGATGCTGGCGCCCTGTAGGCTTGCTGGTTCTTTTGGATCTCGGGATAGACCTCATCGATGAAACATTCTACGATCTCGGGATCGAACTGGGTGCCTGCATGTCTTCTCAGTTCTTCCAGGGCCTCTTCTTCCCGGACGGCGTCCTTGTAGGGGCGTGGTGAGATCATCGCCTCGAACGCATCGGCGACACTGATGATGCGGGCGAAGAGGGGAATGGCCTCGCCTTTGAGCTGGTTCGGGTATCCCTTGCCATCGATCCGTTCATGATGACTCATGGCGTATTCGGCCAGTTTTGAGAATTGGTCCGCGGCCCTTAGGATCTGATAACCGTTCACGGTGTGGCGGGTCATCGCCTGCCACTCGCTTTTGTTGAGCGGGCCCGGTTTCTTGAGGATCTTGTCGGGGACGGTGATTTTACCGATGTCGTGAAGCTGACCGGCGAATTCGAGTTCACTCACTTCATCGCTGCGAAGGTCCATCTTCTCGCCGATGAGCTTGCAGTAATGGCCGACCCGCCTGGAGTGAAGCCGTTCTTCCTGGTATTTGTCGGTGAGCGTGTTCAGGATGCTCAGGATGGCGTTGTTTCGTGTGCTTTGGGCGGAGAGGACCTTGTTTTTATACATCCGGTCCTCGGCTTCCTTGATGATTTCACGGATGCGGGACCTCCCGTCGTGCTTGAAGGCGTATCCGAAGGCGAGCGTGGGTTTGACTCCTCCGATCGCGATGCCGTTGATGAACTTGTCCAGCCTGCCCTTTATGTTTGAAACGATGGTCTCGTCGGCATTCGGAAGCACCATCGCGAACTCATCGCCCCCGATTCTGGCGATGAAGTCTTCTTTTCTCTTGGCGAATTTCAGGGCTTTGGCGACCCCTTTCAGGGCGACGTTTCCCTGTTCGTGGCCGTAGGCGTCGTTGATGACCTTGAGCGCGTTCAAATCCATCATTGCAATGGCGAGAGGGTAATGTTCGGGAGTGTTCATGTTTCCAAGGGTCTCCTGGAAATACCGGCGGTTCGGAATGCCTGTCAGGTAGTCGTGGTAGCTGATGTGCAGAATTCTCTGTTCGCGGTCTTTCCGCTCGCTGATGTCACGGAAGACCAGGACGGCGCCGATAAGCGTTCCGTCCTTCCCATGGATGGGACTTGAACTGTCTTCGATGAAGAGTTCTTTGCCTTCATGGTTCTTAAGGACGGTGTTCTGTTCCATTTCGGTGCGTTCACGGGTTTTAAGCACCGCCTCGATCGGGTCTTTTGTGGGGGCTTTCGTCTTGTGGTTCATCATGGTGAAGATGGAAGCGAAAGGCTGGTTCAGTGCCGCTTCTTCCTCGAGCCCGAGGAGTTTTAAAGCCCTCGGATTGATGCGCTTGATCGTACCCTTTTCATCGGTGATGACCACACCGTCCCCGATCGACATGAGGGTCGCATCCAGTTCTTCATTATGGAGATGCACCTGGTTCAACCGTTTTTGAAGCAAGGTGAAAAGAAAGCCGGTCATGGCCCCGATGGCCGCAAAATAAAAGGTTCTGTATAGTGAGTCCATAATCG
>JBKHIE010000068.1:0-8081 GCA_046538775.1 Candidatus Izemoplasmataceae bacterium | reverse complement strand
CTGTGTGACGAGCCCGATGCGTTTTTTCACGGATTGATTCTTTCCGTTGTGCACTTCCCCGAAGACGCGGATGGTTCCATCATCAATGTCAATTAGGCCCACGATGCTTTTGATCGCCGTAGTCTTTCCGGCGCCATTCGGTCCAAGCAGGCCCAGCACTTCCCCTTTTTTGACGCTGAAGTTCAAGTAATCGAGCGCAAGGCGCTCATTGGCATAGCGTTTGATCACGTTTTCCATCGTTACAATCATTTTAATCACCTCAGCCATAGTGTACGCCATTCCCAAAATTTCCGGTAGTGACATTTGTCACAGAATGAAAAAAACCACCTCGGTCTTTCGATCGGGGTGGCTGGGCATTCAGGTTCTTAGACGTTCATAGAATTGTTCGAGGGTGATCTCCTGATTGAGAACCCGTTCATAGACCGATGCGATCTCATCGCTATCAAGCGTGGCCTGGAATCCTTTCGTACCGAGGAAGGCCTTCACATAATCGCTCTTCGGCCTGAAGACCAAATCTTCTTTTGTCCCGGCCTGGACGATCCTGCCTTCGTTGATCAGGACGATCTTGGTGCCGAGCTTGAACGCCTCTTGAATGTCGTGGGTCACAAAGAGAATGGATTTTTTTAGTTTTCTGTGGATGGTGAGAAGCTCGTCTTGAAGGGCCGTGCGGGCAATCTCATCCACCGCGCCGAACGGTTCGTCCATGAGGATGATGTCGGGGTCGCTCGCCAGCGCGCGGGCCACGCCGACGCGTTGTTTCTGCCCGCCGGAAAGCTCCCTAGGGTAGCGCTCGAGCATGGTTTTGGAAAGCCCGACAAGCTGCATCAGTTCCTCTGCCCGCTTGGTTTTTTTCTCGGTGTTATCCTGATGCATGATATCAAGGACAAAGGAGATGTTCTTGCGGATGGTCAGATGCGGAAGCAGTCCGACCTGCTGGATGACATAGCCGATGCTTCTTCTTAGTTCGATGGTGTTCCAGTCCTTCAATAGCCTGTCCATGACCCGGATGTCCCCACCATTAAAGGGGATCATCTTATTAACCATCTTAAGCAGCGTGGTCTTTCCACAGCCTGATGGACCTAAGAAGACCACGAATTCACCTTTTTCCACTTCCAGGGTGAAATCCTCGATGACAAAGTGAACGTCGTCATAGGACTTCTTTACATGTTTATACTCGATGACAGACATTACCGGAGTCCTTTCTCCTCTAGGAAATCACGGGCGACTTCTCTTGGGTCCTCATCGTCGTTTTCAACACGGTAGTTCATTTCCGTCATCGCTTCATCCGAGATTTGCCCTTCGAGCATGTTCACCACATCCATGATGTCAGGGTGTTCATCCACGATTTCTTCACGGACCAGGGTCGCCCCATAGTAGGTCGGGAAGAATTGCTTGTCGTCTTCAAGGACGGTCAGGTCAAACTCTTCAAGCCGCCCGTCGGTCGTGAAGATGTTGATGACATCGATGTCTTTACTGCCCATCGCCTCGTACTTGAGGCCGATATCGAGCTCGCTTGTATCCTCGAACTCAAAGTCATACGTCTCAATCAAAGGTTCGTAGCCGTCATCCCGTTCATAGAAATCGGCCTCGGCTCCGAAGACCATTTCATCGCTCACTTCGGCAAGGTCGGAATACGTTGAGAGATCATGTTCGTCGGCAGTCTCTTCGCGTACAGCGAGCCCAAAGGCGTTGTTGAATCCATACATGCCGGACCAGAGGATGCCGAATTCTTCTTCATAAGCGTCCTTGACATTCTCATAGAGTTCATCGGGGTCGTCGATGAGGTCTTCTTCCAAAACATCCAGCCAACCGGTTCCGGTGTATTCGGGATACATGTCGATATCCCCCTCAACCATGCCCGGATGGATGTTCGATGTGCCGCCTCCAATGCCTTGTTCGAGCTCCACTTCTAGATCCGTGTTGTCTTCAACAAGAATCGCGAGCATCTCGGTTAGGATGTATTGTTCCGTCATCGGTTTGCTGGCGATGACGATGGTGTTTTCATCGTCTCCACATGCGCTAAGAGTCGCCGCTGAAAGTGCCGCCAAGAGTAAAGCAAATAGTTTTTTCATGGTCGTTCCTCCTCGTATAGTATGGGTGAATCCGGTAAAGGCCAGGTTGATATAAGAAAACGGCAGATCAGTCCAAAGTGCCCAGTACCCGTTTTTT
This sequence comes from Candidatus Izemoplasmataceae bacterium, assembly GCA_046538775.1. Taxonomy (GTDB): domain Bacteria; phylum Bacillota_I; class Bacilli_A; order Izemoplasmatales; family Izemoplasmataceae; genus M55B118. The sequence goes on along the minus strand of JBKHIE010000068.1, from coordinate 5,912 downwards.
CAAATACTTCTCGATGAAGCCCATTATAAAATCAGTGACAATCGCAAGCAATGCGACCAACAAGCTTCCCGCGAAAGTCATCGCCGGATAATAGGTGGTGATGCCACGCCAGATCGCTCGCCCAAGCCCATCGCCTCCGATAAACGAGGCGATGCCGGCCAGCGCGATGGTCATGACCACCATGGTGCGAAACCCCGCAAAGATGACCGGAAGGGCGAGCGGAAGCTGCACCCTGAAAAGAAGCTGTTTATCGGTACATCCCATGCCGACCGCCGATTCGATGATGTCGGGGTCGACATCGCGGATACCGACGTAAGTGTTGCGGATCAGTGGGAGCATGCCGTAAAGCACAAGGGCGATGACTGAACTCGTGTTGCCGATGCCTGTGAAGATGACCAGGATGCCAAACATGGCGATGACTGGAATCGTGTAAAGAAAATTGGTAACTGAAAGCATGATGCTTGCAAACCATCGGTTCCGCGTCATCAATATGCCGCTCGTAAGCCCGATCACCGCGATGAAGGCAACCGCGACAAGCGTCAAAAAAATGTGCTGGATGAAGAGTTCACTGAAGAAATCGAAACGGTCAATGTAAAGATTGATAATATCCATGAGCATGGCCAAGCCTTCTTTCCGGTTGCATCCCTATTTATTTTAAGTATAACATACTTGCCTTTTTGCGCCAGCCCAAGGCACAGAAAATTCATCCCTCTTTCCAGTCAAAAAAAAGACCCGTCGTGGACGGGTCTTTCATGAAATCTTAAGCTTCTTCTGCCTCTTCCTCGACATCCGGAAGGAATGCCTTGAGCAGGAATGCGGTGAGGACGGTACCTGCCGCAAGGGCGATCAGGAACCAGAACCATCCATCCATGACCGGAAGGACGAAGATGCCACCGTGCGGTGCGGGGGATGCGGCACCGAACAGACCGACAATGGCGCCGGCGACGGCACTACCGGCGATGATGGAAGGAATGACCACTTTGGGGTTCGCGGCTGCGAAGGGGATCGCACCTTCAGTGATGAAGGAAAGTCCCATGACCCAGTTGGTCTTGCCGGCTTCGACCTGTTGCTTGTTGAACTTGCCTTTGAAGAGCACGGTCGCAAGGGCGATACCAAGCGGAGGCACCATGCCGCCAGCCATGACCGAAGCCATGAGCGTGGTCGAGACGCCGCCACCAAGGGTTCCGATACCGACGACATACGCCGCCTTGTTGACAGGTCCACCCATATCGACAGCCATCATGCCACCGGCAATGAGGCCGACGAGAAGGGCGTATGTGCCTTCAATGTTGGTAAGGAAGCTTTCAAGTCCGTTTTGGATCGGGGTGACCACTTGGTCGATCGGAATCATCGCGAGTGCTGCCAGAATGGTTCCGAAAAGCGGGAAGACCAAGACCGGAAGGATACCGGCCATGCTTCTTGGAACACCGGAGAACAGCTTTTTCAGATAAAAGACGATGAAACCTGCAACAAACCCGATCAGAATGGCGCCTAGGAAACCACTGCCGCCTTCATTCGCAAGCGCTCCGCCGACGAAACCAGGGACGAACCCGGGACGGTCGGCAATCGAATAGGCGATGTAGCCTGCCAGGATTGGAAGCATGAAGCCAAACGCGACGCCGCCCACTTCGCCAAACCATGAAGCGACGATGTTGCCGGAACCATAATCTTCCGCACCTGCGTTTCCCACGTCTACAAGGAACGAAAGTGCGATCATGATCCCACCTGCTACGACGAACGGAATCATGTGAGACACACCGCTCATCAGATGACGATACGCACTACCTTTTTTCATTGAAATTACCTCCTGAAAGATTTATGAATAGTTTATTGCTACCTTGTTTTTGAAACTGTCTTTCCGTTATCCCTTATACGTTTCGAACTTGCCATCCACTGCTTCTTGGATCAGCGTATCCGCATGCTTGATCGCATAGGAGACACTGACTTCCTTCAAAGGTTTGCCTTTGAAGCGTTCCATCTCGACCCGCGCATCGGCGGCGACGATGACGGCATCCGCCTCTTCGATATCTTTCTTGGTAAGGGCGTTCTCGATGCCGATGGAACCTGCGGTTTCGACTTTGATCTCGGCATTATGCTTCTTTGCCTCTTTTTCCATGTTCTCTGCTGCCATGTAGGTATGGGCGATGCCGGTCGGACATGAAGTGGTTGCTACAATTTTCATGGTCAATCCTCCTTCCCGTCAATCTCACTAAGCGCAGACAAGACATCTTCTTTGGATTTTGCCTGACGCAATTGTTCCCTGAAATCCTCATCGATCAGTTTCCTTGATAACTTGGCGAGCGTCTGTAGGTGAAGGTTGTTCTCGCCTTCCGGGGCGGCGATCATGAAGAAGAGATCGGCTTCATCCTCTTCATGGCTCTCGTAGTTGATGGGGGTATCGGCACGTCCGAAGACGAGACCGGGTTTAGCGACACTTTGGGATTTGGCATGGGGAATCGCAACCCCGAATCCGACCCCGGTCGAACCCTGGGCTTCGCGGGCCTTGATGGCTTCAATGAAGCTCTCAAGGTCGGAAAGCCGCTGGTCGCCGTTCATGATGGAGGCCAGTTCTTCGATGACCGATGCCTTGTCCTTGCTCCTTAGGTCCAGTGTGATAAGGTTCTTGTTGATGAGTTCTGTGATTTTCATTATTCTACCTCTCTTATCTCGACCACTCGCATGAGCGCGTCGATATCCTTTTTGTCGGCGAATCCTTCGTTGAACGCGGTGGCGCTGCCTGCGGCAATGCTTTTCTTGTAGGCGTGATACGGGTCCTTCGTCTCCATGTAGCCATCGATGAATCCCGCTACCATGCTGTCCCCGGCACCCACGGTGTTGACGACGGTTCCCTTGAGCGCCTTTGAGTGGTAGACCTTGGACTCACTGATGAAATAGGAACCTTCATTGCCCATGGAGATGATCACATGCCGGGCGCCGTCTTTGACGAGACGTCTTCCGGCCGCGACGATGGCCTCTTTCGTTTCAAGGGGTCTGTTTTCGATGGCCTCGAGTTCATGGATGTTCGGTTTTAGCAGTAAGGGGCCATATTTCAGAATGGATGTGACATTCCCCTCTTCGCTGTCCACAATGAACGGCACCCTTCTTTTGCTGCAGATTGAAGCGATGGTCTGATAGCTGTTGAAACGTTTGTCGATGTCGCTTCCGGCGAGGACAAGGAGATCGTTTTGATCCAAGGTCCTGATTTTCTTTATGAGCCTTTCATAGTCGCTGTCGCTGACTTTCGGGGCGGGACCGTTCACTTCCGTTTCCTTCGTACAGTTCTCTTCCGCGATCTTTACGTTGATTCGGGTATGGTCCTTGACATTGATGAACTCCGGTTTGAGTCCATGGACTTCTTTCAAGTAGTCCTTCAAGAATCGGCCGGTGAACCCGCCTTCGAATCCGAGGGTGATGGACGGGCGGTCCAGCCGCTTAAGCACAATGGAGACATTGATGCCCTTACCGCCGGGTGTGATGGATGTCTTTTTTGCACGGTTGAGACCGTATTTCACGTATTCACTGAGGTCGATCCGGTAATCGAGGGCGGGATTCAAGGTGCAGGTATAGATCATGGGGCATCCTCCGTTCTTAAGCCGTGATGAGTTCGCAAGACTCCCTGTCTGAAAAGATGTAGGCGGTGGTGAGGTTCATCTTGGTCTGATCACTCAGCACATAGCGTTTACGGCTATGGGCAATCACTTCTTTCTTAAGTGTGCCTTCTTTGATGTCAGGGGTTGAGTAGCCTGCTTTTGAGATGCCGTTCGTACCCATGAAGGCGACGTCGAAATTGTAATGCCTCAAGTTTTCAAGGGCGATTTCACCGACAACGGCCAAGGTAAGTGGTTTGAGTTCACCCCCGAGTAGGATGCAGGGAATGTCGTATTTGAGAAGTTCTTCGGCGATGTTGTGGCCGTTCGTGACGACGGTGAGGTTCTTGGCGGTGATGTATTTCACCATGTGGAAGGTGGTGCTTCCGGCATCGATGTAGATGAAATCGCCATCCGAGATCCTGGAAGCCGCCTCTCGTCCGATTGTCTTCTTTGCATCGATGTTCTGTTCAAGGCGTTCTTTCAGGAATGTATCCGGCTGGTTCTTTTCAAGCAGGACAACGCTTCCATAGAGCTCTTTTAAGAACCCTTCATCCGCAAGGTTCTTGATGTCACGCCGGATGGTCGATTCGCTGACATCAAGAATGCCGTTGAGATCACTGATCCGGATGTCCTTGTGGGTACGCAGATAATCCTTGATGATGCTCAACCGTTTGCTCTTTTGCATAGGCATTCGCTCCGTAACCGTTTTCTATCTTCTTTATACCAAGTTTTTCAAACTTTGTCAAATTATTCTATTTTATTCCAACTTATTTCTGGTGATTTTCACTTTCATGCATTACTGGTTTCACATTTGACTCACAATGTATACGCTTGTACAATGAAGATGAATCATAAAATCTAAAGGGGTGTGTTTATGAAGGATTTTGGTATCAGAGTTTTAGGTTATCTTCAAAAGATCGGTAAATCACTGATGTTGCCGGTTGCCGTATTGCCTGCCGCTGCCATTTTACTAGGTGTTGGCTATTGGCTTGACTCTACGGTAGCCGAAGGTGGAATCATCCCGACGTTCTTGCTGACCGCCGGAGATGCTATCATCGGTAATATACCGATCCTCTTCGCAGCCGGTGTCGCTTATGGTCTATCCAAGAAGAACGATGGAGCAGCCGCGATTGCCGGTATTGTCGGTTTCTTTGTCATTACATTTTTGCTTGATCCGGATTCAGCGGAAGTTTTGCGTGGTGGGTCTGAACTCTCCACTGAGTATGAACTGGCGTTTGACAATATCGAAAATGCCTTCGTAGGTATCATCAGTGGTATCATTGGCGGACACACATTCAATCGGTTCCACACTGTCGAACTTCCACGGGCACTGGCCTTTTTCAGCGGTAAGCGCGCAGTTGCGATTGTGACTGCCGGCATTGCGCTTATTGTCGCGATCCCATTGCTTTTCATCTGGCCCGTGATTTTTGCTGGATTGACAAACTTTGGTGTAGCCATGGGCGATCTTGGTGCATTCGGTGCAGGTATCTATGGATTCTTTAACCGGCTCTTAATTCCGCTTGGCCTCCACCATGCGTTGAATGCGGTGTTCTGGTTTGAAGGCTTCGGTATTGCGGACTTGGAGAATTTCCTCGCCGGAGAAGGTGTACAAGGTGAAACCGGACGCTACATGGCCGGCTTCTTCCCGATCATGATGTTCGGCCTTCCTGGTGCCGCGTTTGCGATGATTCATACGGCCAAGCCTGAAAACCGGGCGAAAGTCGCTTCCATTATGCTTGGTGCAGGGTTTGCGTCCTTCTTCACCGGAATCACCGAACCGCTCGAGTTCGCCTTCCTATTTGTCGCGCCACTGCTTTTCTTAGTCCATGCAGTGCTGACTGGTATTTCAATGATTATTGCGGCCTCCATTCCGGCTCTCTCAGGCTTTGGCTTCAGTGCCGGACTGATTGATATGATCTTGCAGGCTCAAAACGACTTGGCAGTGAACTGGTGGCTGCTTCCGATCATCGGCGTTGGCTTCTTCTTCATCTATTACTTCCTATTCAAATACCTCATCGTCCGTTTCGACATTCCGACCCCGGGTCGGCGCGAAAGCCTTGAGGAAGAAGACGAAGTCACCGGAAAAGCCAAACACCATGACAAGGCCGAAAAGATTCTTGAGGCCATCGGTGGAAAAGATAACGTCAAGGATGCCGATTACTGTGTCACCAGGCTTCGGATCAATGTCTACGACACTAAAAAGGTAGATAAAGCTGCAGCCAAACGTGCCGGTGCATCCGATGTGATGGTATCCGGCAAGAGCATCCAGGTCGTTGTCGGTACCGATGCACAGTTTGTGGCCAGCGCACTGGACGATTTGCT
>JBKHIE010000067.1:0-8211 GCA_046538775.1 Candidatus Izemoplasmataceae bacterium | reverse complement strand
GATTTGGACAATTTCAGGTTTTACAGCCCGACAGAATTCGTGTTCGGGAAAGACCAGGAGAAAGAGGTCGGCGCACTACTGAAAGCGTATGGTGCGAAAAAAGCGCTGCTTCATTATGGTGGCGGCTCGATCAAGCGGACCGGACTCTACGACAAGGTCGTCAAGTCGCTTAAGGAAGCCGGGGTTGAATACGTCGAACTCGGCGGTGTCAAGCCCAATCCGGTGGACAGCTTGGTGTATGAAGGCATCGACCTCGTCAAGAGGGAGGGCGTCGATTTCCTTTTGCCCGTAGGTGGGGGTTCCGTCATCGATTCGGCCAAGGCCATCGCCGCGGGCGCCCTTTATGAAGGGGATTTCTGGGACTTCTTCGACCGTAAGGCCCGCATGGAGAGGGCACTTCCCGTCGGGGTCATATTGACCATTCCGGCCGCAGGCAGCGAAGGGTCGGCCGCGACGGTCATCACCAAGGCGGATGCGCAGTTGAAACGGGGCGCCGGCGGAAACGCCGTCCGTCCGAAATTCGCGATCATCAACCCGGAACTCACCTACACGCTTCCGATGTGGCAGACCGCCGCCGGCATCGTCGACATGATCAGCCATATCTTCGAGCGCTACTTCACCACGAGCCAGGATGTCATCCTGACCGACCGTCAAAGCGAAGCGACGCTTCTGTCCATCATGGAGGCGGCCCGCATCATCATGAAAGACCCGAACAACTACGAAGCGAGAGCCACCATCTGTTGGGCCGGCACAATCGCCCATAACGGTGTGCTAGGTGTCGGTCGCAACGAGGAATGGACAGCGCACCGGCTTGAACATCAGCTGAGCGCCCTTTACGACATGACCCACGGAGCCGGGCTCGCAGTCATCTTCCCGGCCTACATGAAATACACGCTTGATGCGGATCTGGAGCGTTACTACCGGCTTGCGACAACCGTGTTCGGCGTTCCTGCCAATCATTTCGATAAAAGAGGTGTCGCCCTTGAGGGCATCGACCGTCTTGTCAAGTTCTTCAAAGCGATTGGCATGCCCGTCACGCTTAAAGAGGCCGGGGCCAAAAAAGAGGACATCCCGAAACTCGTCGAGCTATTAAGCAAGAACACCGGCGAAAAATTCGGGTCGTTCATGACGCTCACCCTCGATGACGCGAAAGCGATCTATGAAATCGCTTGGGAGTAAGAAAGCAGCGCATTTTTGCGCTGCTTTTTGCTTGATTGGAATAAAAATTCTTGAAAGCGTTTTTTGAATTGCGGTATTTTTGCTATAATAATAACGTGAAGCATAAACACTACAACTAAATGGGGTGCTAAGATGAAAGGTTATGACGTAGAGAAACTACGTACCATCGCAGTGACCGGACACATAGGGTCCGGAAAATCGACATTCATGGAATCCGTACTTTACATGACCGGTACCAAGCCGACCAAAGGTGTCATTGAAGAGAAGAACACGACATCGGATTATCTCGATGAAGAGAAGGAACGTCTGAATTCACTCTCCACAAGTGTCATCCCGATCGAGCATGACGGGTATATGTATGTGTTTTTGGATACGCCGGGAAATCACGAGTTCCTGAACGAGCTTCATCAGGCGCTCAGTGTTGTCAAAGGTGCGATTCTCGTCATTGACGGCACCAAGGGCCTGGATGTAGGCACCGAAGAGATCTTGGAGGACCTCAACGACCGGAACATCCCGACCATCATCCTCATCAACAAGATGGACAAGGAGAATGTGGAGTTCGCAAGCATCATCAACCGGCTGAAAGACATCATCGGTTATCAGGTCGTACCGTTCTTATGGCCGATCGGTGAAGCGGAGAACTTCAAGGGCTATGTCGACCTTGTCGACATGGACGCCCGCGTTTTCGATGGAGAGAAGACCGTAAAACAGGAAATCCCCGATGAACTCAAGGACAGTGTCGGCGAACTCAGGGAGAAGATCGTGGAATCGGTGGCCGAGACGAGCGAGGAACTGCTCGAGAAGCACTTTGCAGGAGAAGAGCTCACCCAGGAAGAGATACGCCATGGTCTTCGTACCGGCGTGTTGAACGGTGACTTGAAACCGGTGGTCATCGGTTCGGCCAAGAAGGACATCGGAACCAAGACCATCCTTGAGATGATCGGTCATTTCATGGCCTCGCCGCAGGACCTCAAACCCAAGGATGGCATCCATCCGAAGGATGGAAGCGCGATTGAAAGGCCGACAAAAAGGGACGAGCCTTTCTCGGGCTATGTCTTCAAGACCATCGTCGACCCGTTTGTGGGAAGCGTGAACTACGTGAAAGTCTTCTCAGGCGTCTTGAAAGGCAACACCGAAGTCCATGTCCCAAACATCGAGAAGAATGTGAAAGTGGGCAATGTCGCCTATATCCGCGGCAAGGAACAGATCGCGACCGACGAGATCGGGCCCGGGGATATCGGAGTCGTCTCGAAGATTGAAGGTCTCAGGACCGGGCATACAATGTGCGATCCGAAGCACCCTATCCAATATCAGGGACCTGAGATTCCAGAACCCACCATCTATCAGGCGGTAAGGCCCGTCCATAAGCGTGATGAGGACAAGATCAGCGAAGTCTTGAACAAACTGCACACTGAAGACCCCTCTTTCCAAGTATGGCGCAACAAGGAGACGAAGCAGCTGCTGATCGGTGGACAGGGCATGTCCCACATCAAGTTCCTTGTGGACAAGATGGCCAACACCTACCATGTCGAAGTCGAACTCATGGAACAGAAGATCCCCTACCGCGAGACCATCCGCAAGAAGGTCGAAGCCGAAGGCCGCCACAAGAAACAATCCGGTGGCTCCGGACAGTTCGGTGTGGTCAACATCCGCTTCGAACCTGCGGGCGACCGCGAGACCACCCTTGAATTCAATGAAGAGATCCACGGCGGCTCCGTCCCGAAGAACTACTTCCCCGCCGTTGAGAAAGGGTTGCTTGAAATCATGCAGAAAGGGCCCCTTGCCGGCTACCCTGTCATCGGTCTCAAAGCGACGCTCTTCGATGGGTCCTACCATCCGGTCGATTCCAATGAGGTCTCGTTCAAACAGGCGGCCGCACTCGCTTTCAAGAAAGCCTACGAGAAAGCGAACCCGACCCTGCTTGAACCGATTTCCAAGGTCACCATCACCTGTAAGGACGATTACGTCGGCGATGTCATGAGCGACATCACCCGTAAACGCGGAACCGTCCTCGGCATGAGTCCCATCAAGAACAACAAGCAGGTGATCGAGGCGGAGATCCCCGATGCCGAGATCAAGGAGTACAACGTCGACCTCAAGGCCCTGACCCAGGGCAGCGGGTCGTTCAAGCGCGAGTTCCTGAGGTATCAGGAAGTCCCCGACCATCTCGTCGATTCCATCATCAAAGCGGTTTCCGAAGAAGACCATTAGACGTTTAAGGCCTCCCGCGGGAGGCCTTTTCCATCGGTGGTCCCGATGAGACTGGAACGTATCGGTTTAAAACACGGCCCATTCGTTGTACAATGAAAAGTGACACAGTGTCAAATCAAAGAAGAAAAGGATGTAGAACATGGAAAAAATGACCAAAGAGAACCTTCTGGATTTCAATTTTCTGACCAATCTCAAAGTCTCCCCGAACGAAGCGCGTGCCGCCTTTACACTCGCGCGGGCGAATGGCGAAGAGAACACCTACCATCACACGCTTTACACCTACGAGGACGGCAATGTCAATAAACATCGCAAACTTCATGAGAACAGCGGGTTCATCTTCCTCGATGATACCACCCTGCTGCTCGACCTTCAGAAGAACAAGGAAGAAAAAGAGGCGCTAAGGGAGGCCTCAAGGAAGAGCATCTACCGTTACGACCTTGAGAAGAAATCGCTCGAGGAGGCGTTCACACTTCCCCTACCCGCCACCCTTGAAGAAGTGGTCGATGCGAACACCCTGCTCATCTCCGCTTTTTTGACCGAGGCGGACCATGTGCTTTATGAGGATGAATCAAAACGCGAAGAGCATCTGAAACAGAAGAAAAAAGACTCGGCCTATGAGGACATAGACGACCTTCCCTATTACTTCAACGGCATGGGGTTCAAGACAGGCAAGCATAAACAACTCTTCCTTTACGACACCGAAGCCGGGACCCTCAAACGACTCTTGGATAAGAAGTTCTCGGTCGGAAACTTCACCCTTTCAGACGATAAGAGACGGATCTATTATACCGGAAGTCAGGACGAGAAGGTGATGACGTTCTACACGAAAGTCTATCAGCTCGACCTTGAGACCTTCACCCGTTCCGTCCTCTACGACAAGCTCGATTACAGCGTGAACGGCCTTTTTGAAATCCAGGGAAGCCTTATAGCCACGGCCAAGGACATGCAGGATTACGGCCTCAATGAGAATCCGGACTTCTACACGGTTGAAAACGGTGAGATGAAGCTTCTATCCACGTTCGGCAAGTCCCTTGGAAACACCATCGGGACCGATGTCCGCCTATCGGGCTCACGGTCATGGTTCGTAAGCGATGACACCCTTTACTTCGTCTCGACGGTGGATGACCATAGCGAGATCATGACCCTGTCCCTTGAGGGCAAGGTCCAAACCGAATACGCGCTGGACGGATCGATCGACGGCATCTTGAAACTGAAGAATGAAGCCGTCATGATCGCCATGGAAGGAACGAACCTCCAAGAACTCTACACCTACGACTTTGCGACCAGGACCATAAGGAAGCAAAGCGGCTTCAACAGGCTGGTCCTTAAGAACACCTATGTGGCCCAGCCCCAAGAAGTCGTCGTCAAGAAAGAGACCCATGAAGTCAAAGGCTTTGTATTACTGCCAAAGGATTACGACGCAAACAAGAAATACCCTGCGATCCTCAACATCCACGGCGGGCCCAAGACGGTCTATGGCCCCATCTTCTACCACGAGATGCAGTACTGGGCAAGCGAGGGCTACATCGTGATGTTCGCCAATCCCCGCGGTTCAGACGGCAAGGGCAATGATTTCGCGGACATCCGCGGAAAATACGGGACCATCGACTATGAAGACCTGATGGATTTCACCGACAAGGTGCTTGAAACCTATCCGGCGGTCGATCAAGGACGCATGTTCGTGACCGGCGGGTCTTATGGCGGGTTCATGACCAACTGGATCGTCGGTCAGACCGACCGTTTCAAAGCGGCCGCGACGCAGCGTTCCATCTCCAATTGGCTGTCTTTCTATGGAACGTCGGACATCGGGTATTTCTTCGCAAGCGACCAGACGGACGGTCATCCGCTCAAGGATCTGGAGAAACTCTTCAATCAATCCCCGATCAAATACGCGCTGGACATGAAGACCCCGCTTCTTTTCATCCATTCGGACAAGGACTACCGCTGTCCGATGGAACAGGCGCAGCAGCTTTACGCCATCCTCAAACATAACGGTGTCGATACCAAGCTCGTCTGGTTCAAGGACGAGACCCACGAGCTTTCCAGAAGCGGAAAGCCAGAGGCCAGGCTCAAAAGGCTTGCCGACATCACCGGATGGTTCGACCGATACCGTTCCTAATGGTTTCATGAGGAGTTCACAACTTGTGGGCTCCTCTTTTGCATGTTTTATTGTATATATTTGTTAAGCGATTGGTGGTATAATTTATCCATAAAGGCATGAACGCCTGCATGAAAGAAGGTGACACCATGAAAGTCTGGATGCGTGTCATGATCGTGCTTATCTTTATAGCCATGGTCGTAGTGATGAATGAAAGCTACACTTTTGGCTCTATTGAGCATGAACTTCTGGTGCAGGCTTTTTATGTGCTGATTGTGCTTACCGCATTTTTTGAGATTCGAATGCTTTTTCCCCTGGTGCTTGCCTATGTCATCGTCCACAGTGCATTGGATGCCATGGTCCATGGCAGCCTTCCGGTTCCGACGCTTGTGCAGTCGCTTGTCCAGCTTTTCCTGGCGGGTGTGCTCTATACCATCATCAAGTGGCGCGACATGGCCAATGACGAAAAATTGCGGCTCATCAACCAGATGCGTCAGGGCCATGCGCATTATAAAGGGCACCTTGTGCGCGGAGAACCGGATCTCAAGACCCGGATGGTGTCGGTCAATGCGGCCTTTGCGGCCATCATGGAAAAGCCTGTCTCCTGGTTTGAATCGAAGCCGCTTGAAAGCGTCTTTGAAGGGTTTCCCACCCAGTGGCTGAACGCTTTCACCGGTATTCTTTCAAGCGGGGAGTCGGTTGAATTCTCGATGTACATACCGTTGCTTGAGAAACACTTGAGAGTATCGCTCTATGCGCCCTCATTCAGACAAGGTGCGGTCATCATGCAGGACATCACTAAATACAAGAAGGCTTCCAAACATATCGCATACCTCAGCCGGCATGATGACCTGACCGGCCTTTTCAACCGCGGGTATTTCATGGAAATGTTGAAGACATCCATCAATGAAGGGACACGACCGCTTGGATTGGTTCATTTCGACATTGATAACTTGAAGATCCTGAACAATGCGTTTGATGCATCCGCCGGGGATGAAGCCATCCGGCTCGCCGCTCAGACCATCGAGAAACACGCGCTATCCGGCATGATGCTTTTCCGGCATGGCGGTGATGAGTTCACGGCCTTGATGGAACAGGCGAACGAAACGGATCTCATAGCTTTTGCGAGGAAGGTCGAACTGGATTTTTCATCCTCGGCCATCCGCGAGGTATCGATGACACTGTCGAGCGGCCTTTCAATAAAGGATGCGGACGATACGGATTCTGAAAACATCATGGTTGAAGCCGAAAAGGATCTATACCACCGGAAAGCGGTGCACATGAATTCCTCACACATCCATCTTCTTCAGGGGTTGCTTGAGCTTCTGACCGCCAAATTCGAATATGAGAACGTCCACAGCAAGCACGTCAGCCAGATGTCAAGAAGGCTTGGTGAAACACTCGGTCTGAGCGAGTTCGAGGTGGATGAACTCACCGTCGCAGCGATGTTTCACGATATCGGAAAGATTGCCATACCGGATCGGATCCTCGGTAAACCGTCCAGTCTGGACGATGAAGAATACACCATCATCAAGGACCATGCGACCATCGGCTATAAGATCCTGAGGGCGGCCGATCCCTACACCCGGTTGAGCGAGTATGTGCTCTACCACCATGAACGATACGATGGGAATGGGTATCCTGAAGGCTTGAAGGGTGAGGCCATCCCCCGGATTTCACGCATCATAGCGGTGGTGGATGCGTATGAAGCCATGACGTCCAAGCGGAATTACCGGAACCCCCTCAGCAAAGGGAAGGCTGTGCAGGAACTCAGGGCCCATGCGGGCACGCAGTTCGATCCGGACATCACCAAGGTGTTCATCGAAAGGGTCCTCAATAGCAAAGGAGCGTAGACCATGGAAAAGGTATCTTCAGGCATCAAAGGGCTGGATGCGATCATGGACGGGGGTTTTCCTGAAGGGAAGGTCACCTATGCGATCGGGCAAGCGGGTTGCGGCAAGACGATGCTTGCGATGCAGTTTCTCTATTCAGGCGCAAAAGCCGGGGAGGAAGGCCTTTTCATCTCTTTTGAAGAGACGAAGGAGGACCTGCTCGACCATTTTGAGAACACCGCCTTTGATGTAGCGGGCATGATCGATGCCGGGCGGCTCACTTTGGAGGCGGTCTTCTTCAGCGAGAACGCCTATGCCGAGTCGGAGTCATTCACGCTCGACGGGCTTATGATCCGCCTCGATTATCTGATCAAAAAGACCCATGCCAAACGCATTGTACTGGATTCGTTCAAGGCGCTTTTTGAGCGGTTCGGCGGACCGGTGAACTTCAGATTGGAACTCTCGCGCCTGATCCGCTGGCTCAAAAGGCAGGGTGTGACGACCCTCATCACCGGCAGCGACGACGGTGGCGTCCTCGGGGTCGAGGCGTATGTGGTCGACTGTGTAATCCTCCTCGACCAGAGGGTCATGGGCCAACTTTCAACAAGGCGTCTCAGAGTCCTCAAATACCGGGGGTCGAAACATGAGACCAACGAATACCCCTACACCATCACTGAAGGCGGGTTTGTGTTGACACCGCTCAGCTCGCTCTCTTTGGACCATGAAGTTCTCGAGGCGAGGATTTCTACCGGAATCGCGTCTTTGGATACGATGTTCGAGGGCGAAGGGTATTATCAGGGAGCTTCCATCCTGATATCGGGCGAGGCGGGCTCGGGGAAAAGCTCGCTCGCAGCGCATTTCATCCATTCCCTTTGTAAAAACGGACACAAG
>JBKHIE010000066.1:0-8361 GCA_046538775.1 Candidatus Izemoplasmataceae bacterium | reverse complement strand
GGGATGTGGGCGGTGAAACGCGGGGTGACATAGGAAAGGGTGTTCTTGCCCTTATCCACGGTCTCGCTGATTTCAAAAGGCTCGGGGTTGATGAAACTCTCGATGGTCTTCCGTTCGTTTTCCAGAAGGGTCTTTGTGGCCGTGTTGCACTCGACTTTGAGATGCAGAGGCTCTTGGTAAGGCAGCTGGTAGGTGTTCCTGACATGGCGGACTTTCTGAATGAGCGTCTTGATGACTTGGGCGTCTTCAATCGCCCTTTTATCGTCGTAAGCCTCTTCGGCTTGGACCCAGTCGCTGACCATGATGCTTTCCCTATCCTTGAACGGGAGTTTCTGATAGATTTCCTCTGTCATGAACGGCATGAACGGATGCAGCATCTTCATGACGGCCACCCAGACCTTGTAGACGACGGCCTTGGTGTTTTTTATGGTCGCTTCATCGCCGTCTTTGAAGGTGAGCTTGCTCATCTCGACATACCAGCTCGCAAACTCGTCCCAGGTGAACGTGTAAAGGGCGCGTGCGGCCTCCCCGAACTCGAACGCCTCGTAATTCCTATCGACTTCACGGATGGTTTCCTGGAGCCTTGCGAGGATAGTGCGGTCCTTGAGCTCGAGCTTGGCCTTGTCGATGACGGCTTCTTCTTCCTTCATATCCTCGATATGCATGAGGAGGAACCGTGAGATGTTCCAAAGCTTGTTGATGTAGTTCCAGCTCGATTCGACCTTCTCGATCTCAAAGCGGAGGTCCTGACCGGGCGCGGAGTTGGTGGTGAGGAAATAGCGGAGCGTGTCGATGCCGTATTCATCCTTGATGTCCATCGGGTCGACACCGTTGCCGAGCGACTTGCTCATCTTGCGTCCCTGGGCGTCACGGATGAGGCCGTGGATCAATACATGTTTAAAAGGCGTCTTCCCAGTGAACTCGATGCCCTGGAAGATCATGCGGGCGACCCAGAAGAAAATGATGTCGTAGCCGGTGACCATGGTGTCGGTCGGATAATACCGCTTGAAGTCCGCGGTCTCTTCAGGCCAGCCGAGGGTCGAAAACGGCCAAAGGGCGGATGAGAACCAGGTATCGAGGACATCCTCGTCCTGGACATAGCCTTCGGGTGGGTTCGTGCCGACGTAGACTTCGCCGTTTTCGCCATAATAGGCGGGAATGCGGTGTCCCCACCAGAGCTGGCGGCTGATGCACCAATCCTGGATGTTCTCCATCCAGCGCTTGAAGATCTTTTCAAAGCGCGGGGGGACAAACTCGGCGGTGGATTTTTCAAGGGCTTGACTCGCAAGCGGGTCCATCTTCACGAACCACTGCTTGGAAAGGCGCGGTTCGACCATGACGCCGGTACGTTCGCTGTGTCCGACGTTGTGGACATGCTTTTCAACCTTGGTCATGAGACCTTCAGCCTTTAAGTCTTCAACCACCTGGTTTCTGCATTTGAAGCGGTCCATGCCTTCGTATTGTCCGGCAAGGGCGTTCATGCGCCCGTCCTCATCCATGCATAGGGGCATATCCAGGTTGTGGCGTTCGCCGATCTCGAAGTCGTTCGGGTCATGGGCCGGGGTGACTTTGAGGGCGCCGGTCCCGAATTCCCTGTCGACGTAATCGTCGGCGTAGACGGGGATGGCACGGTCGGTGCCCGGGATGAGGACCTTCTTGCCGATGTAGTGGCTGCGCTTCTTGTCAGCTGGATGGACCACAAGGGCGGTATCGGCGAAGATGGTCTCGGGGCGTGTCGTTGCGATTAGGATGTAATCATCCGGATCGTCTTCAAGCAGGTATTTGAAGTAATAGAGCGCACCTTCGACTTCCTCGTGTTCGACTTCGATGTTCGAAAGGGCGGTCTTGGCCTGGACATCCCAGTTGATGATGCGTTCCTTGCGGTAGATGAGCCCTTTTTCATAAAGCGATATGAAGACATGGTTGACTGCGTCATTGAGGCCCTCATCCAAGGTGAAGCGTTCCTTGTCGTAATCGACACTGATGCCGAGCGCCGCCCATTGGTCGCGGATGAAATCCGCGTACTCCTTCTTCCAGGCCCACGCTTCTTCCAGGAAGGCTTCGCGTCCGATCTTGAAACGGTCGATCCCCTGTTCGCGCAAACGGGCGTCAATCTTGGCCTGGGTCGCGATGCCGGCATGGTCCATGCCCGGAAGGTAAAGGGCGTCGTAGCCTTCCATCCGCTTCTTGCGGATGAGGATGTCTTGCATGGTGTTGTCCCAAGCGTGCCCCAGATGCAGTTTTCCTGTGACATTCGGGGGCGGGATGACGATGGTGTAGGGTTCCTTGCCTTTATCACCGCTTTTAAAGAAGCCGGAATCACGCCAAAAGGCGTATTTCCCTTCTTCAACGCGCTTGTGTGCGTATTTTTTCTCCATATCCATGATGATTCCTCCTTGGTTTCGATTAAAAAAAGCCCTTGATCACTTGGATCAAGGGCGGAATGTCCGCGGTACCACCTTATTTCCGGCAAAAGCCGGCACTCGGAGCGTTAACGCCGCCAACGGATTTGGCTACTTGGGTTCACCAAACCTACTCCCGGGCTACCTTCAAGGGCAAATCCTACCGGTTCGCAGCACCACCGGCTCTCTTTGAGGATGTACGTCTTTACTCTTCCCGTTCACTGTATCTGCATGTATTCTACCACAGGGGTGGTGGCTTTTCAAGTCAAATAAATCCTTTAAGGCCCTGGTTCAAGTTTGGGTTCAAGGCCTACTCATCGTAGAGTTTTATCTCGTTTGCGTCCTTGCGGCCAAAATAGAAGAGTCCTATCAAGAGCCAGCCCGTCATGATGAGGAGCGCAAAGGCGAAGATGACCCACATGCCGAAATTATAGATGAATGGCACGCTGAGTGCGGTCACGATGCCGCCGCCGACCAAGGGCTCGAACAACAGCTGCTTGTAGCCGAAGGCTTCAAGCGCTTCGGTCTTGGTCTCGCTGTCGACGATCCGGATCAGCACCAGCCCGATGGCCGTCATGCCCATCGATTGGCCGAAATCGCCGATGCCCCGTTCAAACCAGTTTCTCGGGATCATGCGCCGCGCCAGCACCATGAATACAAAAACGTTCCATGCGATGCCCACGAGCGAAAGAATCGCAAAGATTCCGATGTTCTGACCGATGACGCTCAGGGCCAGGGTCGCAATCGAACTCAGGATGAGAAAATCCAGGGCGAGACCCTGGATTCCCTTGACCATGCCCCTGTCCACGAGGTCGTAACGGTCAAACTTGTCGAGTAGGACCTGTACGATCACACCGCCGATCATCGCCATCGGGAAAAGCGGGACGTAGCCGAGGATGATCAGGTCCCCACCTGCGCCCCAGAGGGCATTCTCTATCAGGATCAAACCTTCTAGGAGACCCTTGCCGATCAGGACGGCGAGACCGATGAAACCCACATGCAGCGCGAGCGGCTCGATGGATTGCGGGCTGACCGTGGTCATGCCGCTTGGTTTACGGTTTTCAGGTTCGATGACGCCGTTCAGTTCAGCTTCACTGTATGTCCGGGAATGATCAAGGTGTTTGGTCATGTTGCGTCGCACGCCCCAATTGATCAATATGACACCGATCACGACACCGCCGATGACACCGACCGTAGCCAGGCCAAGCGCCAGATCCGCGCCTTCAGGATAACCGAGGTCGGCGAATGTATCCGCCATGCCTGAAGCCGTGCCGTGGCCGCCCTCAAAGGCGATCTCAATGAGGGCACCCACGATCGGCGGGGCATCGAAGAACGGGACCAACACCAGTGCGGTCACAAGGATGCCAAAGACGTACTGGCCCCATGCCAGCGTCTGACCGAAAGAGATCTGTGGTCCCGCACTCAACCAGATTTTCTTCAAAGAAGGGATTTTGTTCCCGAGGAAGAGACTCGCGAATATGACCGAGATCAGAAGACCCGGCATGGCGCCCATGACATTGTAGATGGGTTCTGTGAACACGCCGTATTCAAAAGCCCATAGCCTTCCGAGGACTTCGGGACCCAGTAGAAGAAATAATAGGCCTCCGATGACACTGCTCGGTAGAAAATATTTGGAGAAGAACTTGACTTTCATGCGGATCAATTTCCCTGCAAGCAGTCCGATTCCCACCAGCAGAATGGTGAATCCTACGACATCTGCATTCATGACATTCACTCCTTTAAGCATTCAATAGTGTTAAAGTATCGGCATAAAAAATGTTTTGTACCACTATATCATACTTAAACTCAGGATTTAAAGGGTGCTTTCCTGAAAAATCGTCTCCCGCAGTTTTTGAATGCCTTCTTCTTTCATCACGGAGACGAAGCGGACATCGTCAATCGCATCGAGACCGAGGGTTTCCCTGATCAGCTTTCGTGCCTTTGCGCGCTGGCCCTGTTTCACCTTGTCCGCCTTGGTCGCTAGGACAGTGAAGGGGATGCCGTAGTGATGCAAGAAATCACTCATGATCACATCGTCCTCACTTGGCTTATGGCGTGCATCCACCAGCATGAAGATGCGTTTCAATGTGGTCCTGGTCGTGAGATAAAGCTCGATCATCTCCGCAAACTCCGCCCGTTTCACCTTGGATACCCGGGCGTAGCCGTACCCCGGCACATCGACGATCGTGAAAGCGTCGTTGACGGTGTAGAAGTTCACCGTCTGGGTTTTCCCCGGGTTCTGCGAGGTATAGGCCAGGTTCTTTCGATTAAGGATTTTGTTGATGAGCGAACTCTTTCCGACATTCGAACGTCCCGCAAAAAGAAACTCGGGGAGTCTCTCTTCCGGATAGTCTTTCGGCTTTGTGACGGTAATCGGTCCGCGGATGGTATGGATGGTCATGTCATCACCTCGAAATCATTGTACATGAGTCGAATGGAAAAGGCAATCAGGGGGAGGATTGCGATGGGGATTGATGATTGAATATAAACGGACAAACCAGGCTTGATGGTTTGTCCGTTATGATTATAGCAGCGTATCGATGATGGTCTTGGCATGCGACCATGCCTCTTTTTGTTTAAGGAGCGCTTCTTTTCCAGCATGGGTGATGGTGTAGTACTTCCGCTTCTTACCCGAATCGCTTTCCTTCCAGTACGATTCAATCCATTTCTTGGCCTCAAGACGTTTAAAGGCGGTATAGAGGGTGGCTTCTGTCAGGATGAAGGTGCCTTGGGACGCGGATTCGATCTGTTTGTTGATCTCGTAGCCGTAGGAGTCTTTCCGGTTCAGGATTGCAAGCAGGATCATGTTCGTATGGCCCCTCAGCAAATCACCGGTCAGTTCCATTTTACACCGATCCTTTGTCTTGCCTTTTATTCAGCTTTGACACCACTGCTGCGACCAAGACGATGACGAGATAGGCAAACATGAGCGTCACCATGTTCACTGGCGAAACGAAGTGAGTGTCGTCTTGGAACAGAATGAGGTATACAATCACATAAGCAGATAGAACCCCTAAAACACTGAATGACAGCCATTTTTTTGGAAACTCTGAATGTCTGATTGATTTGATGATGACGATGATCAGAGCGATTTTAGCGATCAATAGAAGAATCCCTGTAAAATAATACCTTGGGGCTATCATATCAAACATCATCATAAATGCTGGAGCATGCCGTGTATGCCTGTATGAAACATCAAGCTCAATGGGGGAAATTGAGCCGATAAATAAGAAAATCAACGCAAACCAAGGCAATGATTTTTCAAAGACCTTGCTTATGGAAAGGTCATCCCCTTTGAGCATGCTCAAGCCTTTCTTAAAGGTTCCATCCAGATGATCTTTGCCACTTAAATGGTAGTAATACATCATGATTCTTTGATAGAGCTTATAAAAAAACACACCAATAATTATCGATGCAATCAAGAAACTGAAAAAATAAAGCCCTATGAAGTCTTGGATATTGGTGATGGCAGACATCGGGTTGTTGACGCCTTCGATGAACAGGATCGTCGCTGCAATCATCTCTCCAAGAAGAATGGTGAAGGTGATGCCCCAGAAGATGAAGGCGGTCTTGAGATACGAAAAGCTCTTGTCGAGGTAAAGGTGGAATCGGTCGATATCGCCATTTACAGTCTTTTCATATTGAGCCTTGTGATAGGTATAATACGCACTGGCCACAAACATCACAATGGAGATGACCGTCAGGATTAACGCAAGGGATTCGTGAAGGAAAATCGCGACCAGTCCGAACACGCTTAAGACCACCCCGACAAGCAAACCGACATCATACAGCTTGGGAATCTCAGTAAACACGGGATTGAACTCGCGGTCCACATCCGTGAAATCGCCCATGCGGGCGATGGTTTCGCGGTATGCCCGGTCTTCATCCCCGTAAGTCTCTTTCAGTTCCTCATACCGTTCCAACAGGTTGTTCGTGACCTCTTCGATCAGCGTTTCCTTTTCTTCTCCCTTTTTATTTCTGAAATGGTATTCCACGTACTTTCTGATCGTTTCTTCCATAGGTTCCCTCCATATACATAAACAAGTTATGTATAGTATAGCCATGAATGCCTAACCTGTCAAGGTATTTTTTTATTAGAAATTCATTGCTTCATGTTCCTTTTTGGGTGGCTTCTGTTATAATGACTCTGTATAAAAATGAGGAGCGATACTCCATGGAATATTACACGGTCCAATCGCACGAGGTCGCCTTCGATCCTGTAAAGCACCGCTACTGGGTTGACAGGCGCCTTGTTGCAAGCATCAGCACTATCGTCGACACCGTTTACCCCAGGACGATGAAGAAGGTCGACCCCAAGATATTGGAAAAAGCCGCTGAGAGAGGCAACCGGCTTCATGATATGATCGAAGATTATGAGCGCCATGGTAAAAAGGTTTACGACGCCGAGATGCAGAGCTACCTCGCCCTCAAGCGCCAGCATCAGATCGAAGTCAAAGAAAACGAGGTGCTCGTGCTGCTCTTCCATGACGGTGTCCCCATCGCCGCGGGACGGTTCGACATGATTGTCTTTTCCCCCTACATCGACGGCCATGGCATCGCCGATGTCAAACGGGCCCTGCACCTCGATGAAGATCGTCTCAGTCTTCAGCTCAACCTCTACAAGCTCGCATACGAACAGACTTACCGGAAGAAAATCCACTATCTCAAATGCATGCACATCCGGAACCGGTACTATAAATACCTGGACGTCCTTGTAAACAAGCGTTTCACCCTGGATGCGATTGAGAAGTATCTGAAAAGGCACCCGATTGATTACACCTCGTATTTTTCATAAATCAATACTCACCCATCTTGGATTCAATGCAACAATCAAACATAGATAATAGTCCTGAGGAGGATGCGTATGAAACTTTTTATCGACACCGCAAACATCGAACACATCAGGGAGATGGCTTCCCTTGGAATCATCTGCGGAGCCACCACGAACCCATCGCTCATCGCCAAGGAAGGCCGTGATTTCAAGGAAGTCATCCAGGAGATCACCGACATTGTCGACGGTCCGATCAGTGGCGAGGTTTTGAGCCTGGATGCCGAAGGCATGATCAAAGAGGGCCGTGAGATCGCCAAGATCCATCCCAACATGGTCGTCAAGATCCCGATGACCGAGGAAGGCCTCAAAGCCGTCAAGACGTTATCTGAAGAGAACATCAAGACCAATGTGACCCTCGTCTTCAGTGCCAATCAGGCCATGTTCGCCGCCATTTCCGGGGCGACCTATGTCTCGCCGTTCGTAGGAAGGCTTGACGATTCGCTTCATGACGGCATGGAGGTCGTAAGCGACATCCGCACCATCTTCGATGCGTACGGCTTCGATACCGAGATCATCAGCGCGAGCATCCGCCATCCGAAACACTTGCGCGATTCCGCCCTTGCCGGAGCCCACATCGCGACCGTACCCTACGATGTCCTCAAGAAGGCCATGCTGCATCCCCTCACCGACCAGGGCATCGACCGCTTCCTCGCCGATTGGGACAAGGCGTTTGGAAAAACGAAATAGGATGTCACATAAGAACCCTTCAACCACCGCCAGGGTGTCTGAAGGGTTCTTTTTTTTACGCTTTCTTGGATAGCTCGGCGAAGAGCTCGTGGATGTTGCCGTCGGGGTCCTTGAAAAAGGCCGTCCTCTGACCCCATGGCATGTCTTCCGGTGGGGCTACGGGCGCAACACCTTGATCCATGAGTCTTTGATAGGTCCGGTCGACATCCTCCGGGTTATCACACGGGAACGCGAGTTCGAAGGATTGACCGGAAGCCTTTTCCTTGAAACTTGCATCCGCATCCGCGATGACCCTCCGCATGCAGATCGCAAAGCGCACTCCGGTGTTCCTGAATTCCACATATTCACCATAGTCAACCAGGATTTCAAAGCCCATGATGTCTTTGTAAAAAGCTTTCATCTTGTCAATACCGTCTGTCCAGATGGTGATAAGGTCGATCT
>JBKHIE010000065.1:0-8412 GCA_046538775.1 Candidatus Izemoplasmataceae bacterium | reverse complement strand
AGCGGGGTGTCCACCCTGACCCCCTTGGCCACATGGATCCTGAGCGCTTTGGAGTTGCTTTTGATGTTCTCTTCTGTGAACGTGTTGATTTTCTTGAAATTTTCCTTGAGGGCGCGTTCATCAAGGTCTTCATCGGTGCTCACCGTGATGGTCACGCCTTTGATCTCTTCTAGGTTCCCATGGATGGTTCCGTCTTTGAAGACCACCACATGGGCGCTTGTCTTGGCGAGTGGCTGCAGGGATTTTGGAAGCAAGGCGAGCACGGGTTCGTTACCGGCCATCATGTTACTTCGTCGCCTCTTTGGTCGCGCAGGACTCGAGGAGGACCGGTTCTTCCTCGTCTTCGGGGACGACGCGTTCATCTTCGATGCCGAGTTCCTCTTTGATCCAGTCGTAACCGTCCTGGTCGATGGCTTTCATCAAATCCTCGCCACCGCTTTTGACCAGTCTGCCCTGCATCATGACATGGACGGTGTCGGCGCTGATGTAATCGAGGAGCCGTTGATAGTGGGTGATCAGAAGCATGCCGATGTCCGGGCCCTTCATGTCGGTGACGTTCTCGCCGACAACCTTCAGCGCGTCGATGTCAAGCCCCGAGTCGATCTCGTCGAGAATGGCGATGCTCGGTCTTAGCATCCGCATCTGAAGGATCTCGTTGCGCTTCTTCTCTCCTCCGGAGAAACCGTCGTTCAGGAAACGGTGGGGAAGGTCTTCGCGCATCTTGAGCGCCTGGACCGCCTTGTCGTAATCCCTGATGAACTTGAACAGGGGGACGCTGCCTTCCTCGCTGCGCGCATTGAGTGCGGTCTTGATGAAGTCGCTGTTGGTGACGCCGGGTACCTCGGCTGGGGCCTGCATACCCAAAAAGAGCCCCGCACGGGCTCTTTCGTCCGTGCTCATCGCGAGCACATCCTCACCATCGAGCGTGATGGTGCCTTTGGTCACCGTATAGCGGGGATGGCCCATGATCACACTCGCGAGCGTGCTCTTCCCGGTGCCGTTCGGCCCCATGATGGCATGGGTCTCGCCGCCACGGATGGTCAGGTTGATCCCCTTCAGGATCTCTATATCGTTCACACTGGCGTGCAAATCATTGATCTTTAATGTTGCCATATCGTTACCTCCTTAAGACTCATTGATTATTTTAAAGGATTTAAGGCTTTTTTGCTAATGATATGATATATTTTATCGCTTATTCTCCTCCCCCTTTCCATGGTATCATGGGACTGAGGTGATACCCTTGGAGAAAGCGGACTTGATCATCATCGGAAGCGGGGCTGCCGGCCTACGCGCCGGCATCCATGCCCAGGAAAACGCCATCCGTTCCATCATCGTCGAAAAAAGAAGAACCCCCGGTGGCAACACCCGGATCAGCGACGGGGGTGTGGCCGCAGCGGACACCGACCTCCAAAGGAGGGCGGGCATCGAGGATTCTCCCGCCCTCATGAAAGCGGACATGCTGAAGGCGGGGCTTCACAAGAACGACGAGGCCCTGGTGGACCGCGTCACCCAGGGTGCCAGGGAAGCCTTCTACTGGACGCGCTCGATCGGGGTCGAATACGAGCCCGCCGTCCTCCGGTTCGGCGGTCATTCCCGACCCCGCTGCTACACCCCGAAATCCTTGAGCGGACGCACCCTTGTTCAAAAAGGGGTCGAACGCTACCTTGAAACCGGCGGGACCATGCTGAAGAACACGAAGGTGACCGGCCTTGTATGCGATCAAGGTCGCATCTTGGGCGTGCGCGTCCAATCGGACGAAGGCATCCGGACCCTTTACGCAGAAAAAGGGGTGCTCATCGCGAGCGGCGGCTTCGGTGCGGACACGGACTATCTCAAGACCATCGACAGGACATACCGGTCCCTGGACACCACCAATGTCAAAAGCGCGACGGCGGAGAGCCTGATGGCCGCCATGGAGGTCGGTGCGGACACCGTGGACCTCGAACAGATCCAGCTCGCCCCCTGGACAAGCCCCAGGGAAAAGGGGTTTGGGCATTCCCCCAAGTTCGGCGACTACATCGCACTCCCAAAAGGCATTCTCATCAATCAAAAGACCGGGGAGCGCTTCGTGAATGAACTCGCCGACCGGAAGACCGTCGCCGACGCCGTTTTGAAAACCGGCATGCCCGCGATCGCCATCGCCGACAATAAAGCGGTGAAACGTGTCGCGGTTGACCTGTCGAAAGCCTTGGAGAACGGCTCGGTCACAAGGCATGATGACCTGACGTCCCTCGCGGATGCCCATGGTCTTGATGCCAAGGCCCTAAGACGGACCATCGGCACGTGGAACACCCGCATTGAAAAAGGCCGGGACGAAGCCTTTGGAAAGCCCCTTGATGAATCGGAACCGATGGATACGCCCCCATACTACGGGATGGAGGTGTGGCCGAAGGTCCACTACACCATGGGCGGACTCAGGATCGACACAGGCGCAAGGGTGCTCGACAAGGAAGGGCGCCCCATCCCGGGCCTTTACGCGGCCGGTGAGGCGACCGGCGGTGTCCACGGGTCTTCAAGGCTTGGAAGCTGTGCCCTCACCGACGCCTTGGTGATGGGCAGGATCGCGGTCAGGACCATCCTGGATGAAACCGACGGACACCCCCATTAAAAAAACCTCCGGACGGAGGTTTTTTTTATGGTCTAGTTGTGATCTTCGACGTTGTGCCGGATGACATTCTTGATGATGGTCAAAACGAAGAGGATGGAAAGCGATAGCGTGATGCCAAGCGTGAACATGCCATACCCGAAGATGATGCCGATGATGGCGCTGATCCAGAGGGTCGAGGCCGTTGTCAGACCGCTGATGTAGCCGTTGGTCTTGAGGATGGCACCGGTGCCTAAGAAACCGATCCCGCTTACAATCTGGGCGACGATCCGTTGACGCTGATGCTGGAAGGCGACTTCGAAGCCCGTATCCTGAAGGTAGTCGGGATTCTCCTCGATGAAATTGAAAAGGTCCTGGACCATGGTCTGCTGGACAATGGTGAGACCGACCGCGCCGAGCGCCACCAGAAGATGCGTCGTGAGCCCCGCGATCTTGTTGCGTCGTTGACGTTCAAACCCGATCAGGCCGACAAAGAGGATGGTCAGGCCGATGGCTTGGAGTATATAGACAAGATTGACTTCAGGATTCATTCCCATAGCGTGGTGCCCCTTTCTCATGTAAGCGTAATCATTAGGTGTCTGAGCCATGAATTTCCCTATATTATACACGGTCGGCCATGAAATTTCAAGCTTTACTTGGGAAATAAAAAAAGGGTGCCGGATCCGGCACCCTTCTTGGAATGTTATTCTGTGGCTTCTTCGGAGTAGTCCATCGCTTCGTAGCGCTTGTACATCCTCCAACGGCGCTGAGCCGCTTTTTTGTTCGCTTCAAGAAGTTCTTCCGCTTTCGATGGGTTGATTTCCTTAAGTTGTGAGTAGCGGGCTTCGTTCATGAGGAACTCATCGTATTTCTCCCACTTGGGCTGTTTCGCATCGATTTGTAAGGGGTTCTTGCCTTTTTCGGTCAGCCGTGGGTCGTAACGGAAGGTCGGCCAGTAGCCGCTTTGAACCGCGAGTTTCGCTTGGTCGGCCGAATGCGTGAGTCCGCCTTTGATCTTATGGGCGATGCATGGGCTGTAGGCGATGACCAGGCTTGGTCCTGGATACGATTCCGCCTCGCGCATGGCTTTGAGGACTTGTTGCTGGGAGGCGCCATGGGAGACTTGGGCGACGTAGACATGGCCATACGTCATGGCTTGCGATGCCAGGTCTTTTTGACTGTCGGATTTACCTGCAGCGGTAAACGCTGCGATGGATCCTTTTCCGGCCGCTTTCGACGATTGTCCGCCGGTGTTCGAGTAGACCTGGGTGTCGAGGACGAGGATGTTGACATCTTCGTTGCTGGCGATGACATGGTCGAGGCCGCCGTAGCCGATGTCGTAGGCCCATCCGTCGCCGCCGATGATCCAGTTGGATTGTTTGACGAGGTAAGGCGCGAGGTCACGGAGTTCTTCTGCGAGCTTGCCTTCCATCTCATCAAGGATCGGACGGAGCTGTTTTGAGATCTCGAGGGTCTTCTCACCGTCATCGCGGTTCTCTTTCCAGCTTTCGAAAAGTTCTTTCGCTTCTTCTGGAAGAGCGTCCTTGTGTTCTTCGACGAGGAAATGGATACGGTCGCGCATGGTTTCAAGGCCATGACGCATACCGAAACCGAATTCTGCGTTGTCTTCGAAGAGGCTGTTTGCCCAGGCGGGGCCGCGGCCGTCATCGTTGGTGGTGTATGGTGTGGCTGGGTAGGACCCACCGTAAATGGATGAGCAACCGGTCGCGTTCGCAATCATCATGCGCTCACCGAAGAGCTGCGTGACGAGTTTGATATAAGGGGTTTCACCGCAACCCGCACAGGCTCCATGGTATTCAAAGAGCGGTTTGGCGAACTGGCTGTTCTTGGCATTGGTCTTCTTGACGAGGTTGTCTTTCGGTGAGACTTCCTCATAGAGGTATTTCGCGTTTTCGACTTCGCCGCGTTCAATGGCGTCACCGATCGGCTCCATCTCGAGGGATTTCGGATTGGATGGGCAGACACTGACGCACACGCCGCAACCGGTGCAATCCAAGGTCGAGATCTGGATCTTGTATTGAAGGTCGTCGATGCCCTTGCCGCGGGCGTCGATGGTTTGAAGCCCTTCAGGGGCGTTTTCCATCTCTTCGTCGGTCATGAGGAACGGGCGGATGACTGCGTGTGGGCAGGCGAAGGCGCATTGGTTACACTGGATGCAGGTGTCGGGGTTCCATTTCGGCACATAGTTCGCGATGCCGCGTTTTTCGTAGTAGGTGCTGCCGTTTTCCATCGTACCGTCGGCGTATTCTTCAAAAGAGGATGTAGGAAGGTTATAGCCTTCGAGTTGGTTGATGGGTTCGGCAATGTTCTTGACGTAGCTTGGCTTGACGTTCTCGTTCTCTTCCGCTTCATCCTTAAGGGCTTTCCAAGCGTCTTTGACTTCGACTTCGACGAGGCCTTCTTTCCCTTTTTCAATGGCCTTGAAGTTTTTCTCGACAATTTCGTGCCCTTTGCGGCCGTAGGCCTTCTCGGTGTATTCCTTCATGAGCTTCTGGGCTTCATCGTAGGGAAGGATGTGTTCGTTCAGAGCGAAGAAAGCCGACTGCATGATGGTGTTGATGCGCTCGCCAAGACCGATTTCCTCGGCGAGCTTGACGGCGTTGATGATGAAGAGCCGGGCGTCTTTCTCTGCCAGCTGGCGTTTGACCTTGTCTGGAAGGAGGTCTTCAATCTCGTCTTTCGGACGGACGGTGTTGAGGAGGAAGGTTCCGCCTTGGCGCATGCCGCCGATCATGTCGTAGATTTCGAGATAGGAGTCCTTCGAGCAGCTCACGAAGTGCGGGTTGCTCACCAGATAGGTGCTGCGGATCGGCTGTTCGCTGAAACGCAGATGCATGCGGGTGACACCGCCGGATTTGCGGGAGTCGTAGGCGGCGTATGCCTGGGAGTAAAGGTCGGTGTTCTCACCGATGATCTTGATGGTGTTCTTGGACGCACCGACGGTTCCGTCACTACCGAAACCGAAGAACAACAGTTCGGTGGTCGAGGGGTCGATGGTCGAGATGGCATCCTTGATTTCGAGGGATGTGTGGTTCACGTCATCGTTGATGCCGATGGTGAAGCGGTTCTTCTGTTCGCCGTCAAGGTTGTCGTAGACGGCCTTGATCTGCGGCGGGGTGGTGTCCTTGCTTGAAAGGCCGTAGCGGCCGCCGATGATGGTGGGCGCATTCTCTTTTCCGTAGTATACGCTGCGGACATCGAGGTAAAGCGGTTCACCGATGGAGCCGTTTTCCTTCGTACGGTCGAGCACTGCGATGCGCTTGACCGAATCCGGCATGGCTTTCAGGAAGTATTTTTCGCTGAACGGACGGTACAGATGAACGGTCACGAGACCGACTTTGCGATTTTCCTTTTCTCTCAGGTAATCGACAGTTTCGCGGATTGTCTCGGTCACGGAGCCCATCGCTACGATGACATCCTCCGCGTCGGGATCGCCATAATACGAGAACGGGGCGTAATCGCGTCCGGTCTCCTTGGAGATCGCATCGAGATAATTCGCGACAATGTCGGGGATCGCTTCATAGTATTTTTCCTGAAGTTCGCGGTTCTGCATGTAGACATCGTCGTTCTGTGCACTGCCGCGGGTCACGGGATTCGCCGAGTTGAGGGCGCGTTTCTTGAATGCGCGAACCGCGTCGCGGTCAAGCAGACGGTCAAAGACATCGTAGTCCATCACTTCGACCTTGTTGACTTCGTTCGAGGTGCGGAACCCGTCAAAGAAGTGAACGAACGGGACACTCGACTTGATGGCCGAAAGATGGGCCGCACCGGCCAGGTCCATCACTTGCTGGACCGAACCTGAAGCGAGCAGTGCGAATCCGCTTTGGCGGGTCGCCATGACATCCTGATGGTCGCCGAAGATCGAGAGCGCCTGTACGGCGAGGCTCCTGGACGCGACATGGATGACACCAGGGAGAAGCTCCCCTGCTATTTTATACATGTTGGGCAATTTGAGCAGCAGCCCTTGGGATGCGGTGTAAGTCGTGGTGAGCGCACCGGCTTGTAGTGAGCCGTGCACGGTACCGGCGGCCCCCGCTTCCGATTGCATTTCAATGACCTTGACAGGCATGCCGAACAGGTTCTTCTTGCCTTGGGATGCCCAAAGGTCGGTATGTTCAGCCATTGGGGAAGACGGGGTGATCGGATAGATTCCCGCTACTTCGGTGAACGCATAGGCCGCATGAGCTGCCGCCTCGTTTCCGTCCATCGACTGAAACTTTTTCTTAGTCGCCATCGCAACTACCTCCATAATGATATTTGATTCGTTTTCTCAACGTTTTGTCATACAACTAGATTATACAATACTCATTGGATTTTAACAACTGCAGAAAAGACTTTTAAAAAAAGAAAACACTTACATATGAAGTGTTTTCTCACTATTTGGAAAAAGATTTTCGCTTTTACAATTTGGCCAGAAGGGCGGCCGCCTTGTCAAGGTAGAGCCTGGCCACAAAGTCGAAATCGACCGCGAGTTCCTTGCTGAGTCCGATCTTGTCCTTATAGAGTGCCACGTTGTGCCACTGCAGGCACTGGTAGGTCCGCCATAGATAAAGGCGCTTGAAATCCTCGTGCCGAGGCGTGCGCCTGAGGTAGATCGGAAGGAGTGCCACCGCATGGTCGAAATCGTTGTTGCCGAAACAGGCGATGTCGTAGTAGGGGTCGTTCTGTCCGGTGAACTCCCAGTCCATGAGGCGGATCTCGTCTTCCCGGACGACGAAGTTGCTGATCTGGGCGTCGCCATGGGTGAAGGTCTTCTCGAACCGGTCCAGGAAAGGTTTATGGGCCTTCAAGGTCGCCTTGAGTTCATAGTACCTCTCTTCATGGGTGTAGTCGAACCGGTCGAGATGGCCTTCGTATTTCTCAAGGCGTTCAAAGGGGGCGTAAGGGTGCTTCGAGACGATGCCGCTGTCATGGATGGTGTGCAGGACATCGGCGGCCTCTTTCAAGTAGTCGAAGGGCTTTTTAAGATGCAGGGGTTCGCCTTCGATGTATTTCGCGATCTTGATGCCGCTATCTCTGTCAAGATAGACCGTCTCGTTGTTGAGGCCGAGGGGACGTTCCAGGTCGATGTGGTAGGCTTCGACATCGCGGTCGACGAATTTCTCGGCGTTCTTGCCGGGGATCCTGAAGGTGTATTTCTCACCGTCGACGGTGATGACATAGGTGTAGTTCGACATGCCGCCCATGAGGCGGGTCTCCATGGAGACCTTGGCTTCAGGGACTTCGAACACTTTCGCGCAGGTTTCTTTGATCAGGGTGATATGGTCCATGGTATCTTCCTTTCAGTTCTATAGGGTGAAGGTCGGGGTCGGGGTGTGCTGGGTGGCGACATGGACGTCGTAACGGTCGATGTCGAGTTCATAGCTTGCAAACACTCCGCGGAGGGTCGAGAGGGCACAGGCTTCCGTGTTGCAATCCTCACTCGGATGGGCGAGGACGATATGGGTGGTCCTATCGCCGACCAGACGGCTCAGATAATAGGCGCTATCGGTGTTGGACAGGTGGCCTTTCACGGAATCGATGCGTTGTTTCAGATGATGGGGTCGCTCGGACTCATAGAGCATGGCGACATCGTAGTTCGATTCGAAGATGTACAAATCGGCGTTTTGAAGAAGGTGGAAATCGCGTTCATCAAGGTAGCCGGTATCGGTCATGTAGACGAGGCGCTTGCCGTTTTCTTCGAACACGAATCCAAATCCATGCGCCGCATCGTGCGAGGTCCTTACCGGTGTGACCTTCAAATCTCCGATCTCAAAGGCCCCAAACGCGGGGAGGTCGATGTGGGTATGGCCTTCTGGCAGGGTGTT
>JBKHIE010000064.1:0-8439 GCA_046538775.1 Candidatus Izemoplasmataceae bacterium | reverse complement strand
GTGCCGAAGGGGTCGGGCTCTTCCGGACCGAGTTCCTGTTCATGAACAGCGACACGATGCCTGATGAGGAAACCCAGCGCAAGGCCTACCTTGCGGTTTTCGAAGCCTTCCACCCCGCCATCGTCCGCACACTCGATATCGGTGGCGACAAGTCCCTGCCCTACCTCAAACAAGACGAAGAGATGAATCCTTTCCTCGGGAAACGCGCCATCCGTCTCACCCTTCAGGAAAAGGACCTCTTCAAGACTCAGATCCGCGCGCTTTTGACCGCGGCCAAGGACCAAAAGGACGTCCGCATCATGTTCCCGATGGTCGCCCGCAAGGACGAGCTCATGCGTGCCAAGGAAGTCGTCCATGAAGTCATCGCCGACCTCGAAAACGAAGGCAAGCGCCATCAATCGAACATCCTCTACGGCATCATGATCGAAATCCCTGCGGCCGCTTTGAACGCACGAAGCCTCGCCAGGGAAGTGGATTTCTTCAGCATCGGGACCAACGACCTCATCCAATACACCTATGCGGCCGACAGGATGAACGAGAGCGTGAGCTACCTCTATGAGCCGTTCGACCCTACGCTTCTAAGACTCATGAAGCATACGCTCGATGAAGCCCACAAGGAGGGCACCGAGACCGGTGTCTGCGGCGAGATGGCCGGCGACCTCGACGCCGGACTCATCCTATCGGGCATGGGCATGGATGAACTCTCCATGTCACCCGGCAGCATCCTTCCCTTGAGAGAAGCCCTCTCCAAAGTCACCAAGGACGACCTGAAAGCCTTGAGCGATGACGTCCTATCCCTTGACGACGCCGACACCGTGAAAGCCAAGGTCGACACCTTCAAAAAGACCCACGGCATCGAATAACTTTGCGAATCCATATCAGGAGCGGCCCCGTCTCGAACGGGGTCGCTCTTTTCGTTCGTTTCAGGGTTTCAAGTGCACGAGCAATAAAAAAACACACCCGGGGCATGCGAAGGCATGACCACCGAGTGTGTGGATGGGAATGAACTAGTTCTTTGACTTTATCCGGTCCGTACCGTAACGTCCCTTGAAATCTTCACTGAATCCTTTGACACTGCGTTCAGTAAGCGGATGCAAGAACATCGTTTCGAAGAGGGATTCAGGGACAGTGACTTTATGGGCGCCGTGTTCAAGCGCGCTTCGGACCTCGGAAGATGTCTTGAAGGATGCGGCGATAAGGGTCGCATCAAGGTTCTCCCTTTCGATGTAGAGTCTCAAGCTTTCAATCATGTCAAAGGGCGCAAGCCCGCTTCTTAGCATCCTGTTCACATAGATGGCCAATGTGCTTGCACCGCTTGCGAGGGCCATGAGCGCCTGATGGAAATCCACGATTGCTGTCGCGGTCACAGGGATCTTCTCTTTCAAAGCCTTCATCGCTTCAAAGCCATCCCTGGTCGCAGGAATCTTGATGGAAAACGGCTGCTTGATGTGTTCCAAGAAGAGCCGGGCTTCCTCAAGCATGCCTTCACTGTCTTCGGCGTTCACCTGGACATACACCGTCCCGGGATGGATGCAATCGGTGATTTCACGGATGTGGTGGAAGAAATCCGTCCGGTTCTCCTGCGCCATGAGGGTGGGGTTCGTGGTGACGCCTTCGATCCCATAGGTCTTTTGAAGACGCTTGATGGTCTTGACATCTGCACTGTCTAGCAGGTACATAGACGCACCTCCTTTACACTTTCATCATACTAGATAATCGTGATTTTTCCAACACATGCGTTCTAGGAAAAAGTGCCCCCGAAGGGGCACTAGCTGTTTGTGATGATGGTGCCTTTCTTTCCATCGAGCGCCTCTTTTGCGTCTTCAAGCGCCGCGATGATGGCCCGTGATTCGGGCTTGTGGGTCACAAAATCGATCGCCGCCTCCACTTTCGGAAGCATCGAGCCTTTCGCGAACTGACCGTCCTCGATGTGGGCTTTCGCCTCGTGGACATTCATCGTCGCGATTGCTTTTTGGTCGGGCTTGTTGAAGTTGACCATGACCCGTGGCACCGCGGTCAGGATGATGAAGGCGTCGGCGCCGATGATGCGGGCGAGCAGGGCGCTTGAAGCGTCCTTGTCGATGACGGCGGGCACGCCTTTGTAGGCGCCGTTCGTCTTGACGACGGGAATCCCGCCGCCGCCGGCCGCTACCACGACGGCGCGTTTTTCAAGAAGGTTTATGATGCTGTTCTTCTCAAGGATGTCGATCGGTTTCGGGCTGGCCACCACAAACCGGTACCCTCTCCCGCTATCCTCGACGTACGGAAGCCCGGTCTCTTTTTGAAGCGTCCGGATGACTTCTTCGGAATGGAAGGCCCCGATCGGTTTGCTTGGGTCCTTGAAACCGGGATCTTCCCTGTCCACAAGCGTCTGGGTGACGATGGTGGCGACATCCCGCTCGATGCCTCGGGCATCAAGGGCGGTGCGGATCGCGTTTTGAAGATGGTAGCCGATGTAGCCCTGGCTCATGGCGCCGCATTCGGGCAGGGGCATCGCAGGGATGGGGTCCTTTTGACGCGACGCTTCGTCGAAGGCGCTTTGGATCATGCCGACTTGAGGCCCGTTTCCATGGACGATGCTCACTTCATGGCCCGCCTCAATAAGGCCGGCCACACTCTCGGCGGTGTGCTTGACAAGCTCTTTTTGTTCATCGGGGGTATTTCCAAGGGCGTTTCCGCCCAGTGCGACAACTACTCTCATACGTTCACTCCTCGTAAGTATTCTCATAAACACTATGAACGATAACGCTTACAAAGTCAAGCCTATAAACGCCCTTTCAGAGATTCGCGGGGCTTCCCGCATCATTCGCAAGGATCTCATCCAGGTATTCATGCAAATAACGGACCGAAAGCATCATCCCGACCGCCTCTTCCTTGCTCGCCTTATCGATGAAGGCGGGTTTCAACGGACGCGGACGCGTCAGTTCATCGGTGACTTCGTAAAGCCTATGCAGAATCTCCCTGAGGTCGGTGAGCGGCAAGGAATCAAGGATCTTCTTTTGTTTTCTCAGTTCCTTGAAGTAGGTCTTGTTCGGATAGTGGCGCACGCCGGTCTTTTCGGCATGCTCCATCTCCGCCGCCAGCATGCGGCGGTTATGCTTGATGAGCTTCCTGACTGCTTTTTTTGGAATCGGTTTCATGGAAAGACCTCCATATTTGTTAAAACGCTCTATATTGGTTATAATGGAGATAAACCCCATGGAAGGAGTGTGCGACGATGACCTATGATCCGAAAGAGGTATCATTAAAGCGCGCAGAAACTTTAAGACATAGAATTGATGATTACCTGGAAGCAAAACAATCCATCCCCTTGGGACTGGAGATTCAAGACGTCCTGGATGCCCGCAAGAAACGGATTCTCGAGGTGCTTGGAGGCACTGAAGAGGATTGGGATGATTATAAGTGGCAACTCAAGAACAGGGTGAACGATGAGGAGACGCTCCGTAAGATTTTATCACTGACCGACAGTGAAGTGAAGTCCATAAAGGAGATCAACACCAAGTTCCGCTGGGCGATTTCACCTTATTACCTTTCACTGATCGACCCGAAGGCCCTGTTCGATCCGATCAAGCTCATGGCGATGCCTACGTATCTTGAAATCCTGGACACCGAAGGCACTCTTGACCCGATGGACGAATCCCACACCAACCCGGCAGGCGCCATCACCCGCAGGTATCCGGACCGCCTCATTGTGAATGTGACCAATGAATGCGGCATGTACTGCCGGTATTGTCAGCGCCGGCGCAACATCGGCACCGAAGATAGCGACACAAGCACGAAGGCCTTGCAAGAGTCCTTCGAATACATCCGGAACAACCCTGAGATCCGCGATGTGCTCATCACCGGGGGCGATCCCCTCACACTTCCGCACAACCGGCTCGAATGGATTGTCAAATCCATCCGGGAAATCGAGCATGTCGAGATCATCCGGATCGGCAGCCGGACGCTTGTGACCCTGCCGCAACGCATCACCGACGAACTTACAGAGATGCTCAAGCAATACCACCCGATCTACATCAACACCCATGTCAACCACCCGGTCGAAATCACAGAAGCATCGAAAGAAGCCTGTGAGAAGCTCGCGAATGCCGGCATCCCGCTCGGCAACCAGGCGGTCCTTTTAAACGGCGTCAACAACGACAAGTTCGTCATGCGCCGTCTCAACCAGGGCCTCCTTCAGATCCGGGTGAAACCCTACTACCTCTTCCATGCCAAGTCCGTCAAGGGCACCCATCATTTCAACACCTCGATCGACGACGGCATCGAAATCATGGAGTACCTAAGAGGCTACACCTCCGGCATGGCGATCCCGACCTACATCGTCAACGCCCCGGGCGGAAACGGAAAGACCCCGATCCTGCCCGAATACCTCGTTTCCAGAGGCAAGGACCATTTCACCATCCGGACCTGGGAAGGCAAGGTGCTCGACCACGAGAACCATCCGACCATGGACATCAGGAAGGCCATCGAGAAACACCATGGCAAGGACTGACCCGTGCAATCAGATAGACCCTCACTTCCAACCAGAAGGTGAGGGTCTTTTTTTCGTCTTTGGGCAGGGCTTTACCCCGTGTTTTTGACCAGGCCTACCTTCACGTTGTAATCGGCCTTGACCTTCTGATAGAAAAGCGCCAGTGTCTGATAGAAATAGGGTGTGACAAAAAGCACCGTGAGCACATGGAAGGTGAAGATTCCTAGGACCATCCATCCAATAAAGGAGAGCAGGAGCACAAAGAATTCGACTTTATGCCCGTTCATCATCGCCCTTGAGAGGGTGATCGGGTCGTGCTTCGAATCCTTGAAATCATCGTCGGCGAGGATGAACGGCGTCATCGCGTATGCCAGGGACTTGATGAGACCGGGAAAAACCAGGAATATCGACCACGCGTAGATGAATACGAACATCTGAAGAAGCCTTCCGAGGCTTCTGAGGACATTCTCTTTCCGGTAGCCTTTCCATACGGCACCGTAGGAGGCCTTCGGGTCTTTTTAAACTGCATGAAGAAATTGGCGAGGCCGACCATGAGGGGGATAAACACCACCGCCACCGCAATCGCGATAAACAAAAACGATGGATCCCTAGTCATGATGAACCCGAAAAGCGGCAACCCATAAAGGAGAACATAAAGCGTCATCGGAACCAAGGGTGCGAGCACCGCCCGCGCACGGTTCCTTGCGATCAGCTGTCTGGCACGTGCTTTCATTTCCACTCGGTCCATGGAATCCCTCCGTTATCCGGCGCGGTTTTGAATCTAGGGGCCCGAACACAACCGGGCCTACAACACCACTATAACAGAGTTGGAAAAGAATTTCACATCGGTCACTTCAAAGGACCGAATCAGGAAGCTAAATGAAACCGGGCGATGAAGCGGACCGCGTGGTCGCGGGTTTCAAACGTGGCGTCCACCTTGTGCTGATCAAGCACCAGCCGGACGATGTGAAGCCCCACGCCGCCTTCTTTCCTGGTGGTCTCCTTGAGTGTGTCCTGTTCATCGAACGCCCGGATGATGGCCGCGTCCATGATGGCCGGCGCATTGTGCATGCTCAAGGTCACTTGATCCTCACCCGGCTCGATGCGGACGGTGAAAACACCGCCCTTTTCGGTGTGTTTGGCCGCGTTGGTCATGAGGTTCGAGAGGGCGAGGGCGAGTTTCTCGCGGTCGCCTTCGATGAAGGCGGGCTTGCCTTTTAAGACCGGCTCGACTGAATAGTTCTTGAAGACAGGCCGTGTATCCTCGAGCACCGCTTCGACCAGTCGATAGAGATCCAGTGTCTCGAAGGTCTCGCGGTAGCTTGGCCGGTCGATCTTATAGGTGTCCATGATGCCTTCGATCAGGGTCTTCGATTTCTGGATTTCCTTCTGGATGAGTTCGAGCTGGACCTTCTTCTCTTCCTCGGTCTCAAAGATGTCGTCCTGAAGCGCCTCACTGCTTGCCTCGATCACTGAAAGCGGCGTCTTGAGCTCATGCGAGAGCGAGGCGATGAAGTCCTTGCGCTTCAAGTCAAGGCTGTTTTCCCTTTCAAGGCTTTCTTTCAGCCGGGTGTTCTGGGCATTGAGCCGCTCAAGACTCTCCTCCAGGTTCTGGCGCATCGTGTTGATGTTTCGGGTGAGTGTCGCGATCTCGTCGTCGCCTTTCGGTTCGTGAAGCGGGGTGAAATCAAGGGTCGCGATGCGGCTGACATCCGCGCTCAGGGACCTGAGCGGTTCTGCGATCTTCTTCGCGTTCACATACGTAAGCCCTGCGAGCAGGAAAAGCGTGACAAGGGCTGTAGCCCCGAGGAATAAAAGCACATCCCCGATGAAGGTATAGGCCGGTTCGATCGGCATGACGGTGAAGAGGGTATGAGGCTCGTTGTTGAGGGTGAGCGGGGTGATGAAGACATAATAGTCCCCGAATGCGTTATCGGTCTTGTAGAACTCCCCTTCAAGATTATCTTCACGGAAGGATTCCGTCTTCAGATCCTCATCGACGAGATACTCGACCACGAACTGATGAAGCGACGCAAACCGCTCGGTCCTGAAGTCGACCCCGGTGATGAGGCGGTCCGTGTAGGTCGTCCTGGATGCGTCCAGTTCGAATATCGAGGATAGGTTGAGCGGGTCGGACGCCGTATTGTACCGGTGAAGTGAGCCGTCCACTTCAATCGCCAGAGGGAAATAGACGGCCTCATCCACGTGCGGTACGAGTTCGATGCGGGCGATGGACGCCCCGACTTCAAAGGTGCCCTCATAGAATTCGGTTCCCATATAAGGGGGCATCACCACTTCGTGGCCCGCCAGGGTGAACGTGTCGCTCTCCTCGATGCTGAAGACCGTCGCGTCATTCAAATCGATGGCTTCGGTATAGACCCCCTCTTCTTCACTGAAGCGGCCAAGCAGCGTATCGAGCCGGCCGGCCGCACTGGCTTCGATGGTCGAGGTGTTTTTGGCGATGGCTTCCTGCATCGCCCCGACCCGGCGGTTTTCATGAAACGATTCAAACACGAACATAAAGAAAAGCATCTGCAGGATGATGATGCCTAGGAAAAGTGCGAGCATCCGGTAGAAGATCTTGAGGGAAACACTTGTTCTATTCATCCGTTCCCTCCTCATCGAGGCGGTACCCCACGCCTCGCACGGTCTTGATCCTATCCGCATAGGGCTTGCCAAGTTTCTTCCTCAAGCTTTTGACAAACGCGTCCACGACGCGTTCGCCCGCAAAGGAATCGTATCCCCACACGTGTTCTAGGATCTGTTCACGCGACAGCGTGAACCCTTTTTGTTCAATCAGGAAGACCATCAGGTCGAATTCCTTCTTCGATAGTTCGAGTGCCTGCTCACCCATCCGGACGGTGTGCTTGTCCAAGTCGATCACAAGCCTGCCCAAATGGAGGGTATGCCGGGTCTTGTGCGGCTTTCCTTCATAGCGTTCCATGACGTTTTTCACCTTGGCGACAAGCACCCTCGGGGAGAACGGCTTGGTCACATAATCGTCCGCTTTCATGTCATAGCCCCTAAGTTCATAGTCCTCGCCGGAAAGGGCGGTCATCATGATGATGGGGACATCGCTTCGCTTGCGGATGGCCTCAAGCACCGCCCAACCGTCAAGCCGCGGCATGGTGATATCGAGAATCACGCAATCGTAGGGGCGCGTCTTGAACTGCATGAGACCTTGTTCACCGTTATAGGCGATATCGACCTCGATGCCTTCTTTAATAAAGACCGATTTCAAGATGTTGACTAGTGCGACCTCGTCTTCAATGATCAGGACCTTGTTCACGCTATCCCCCCTCGTATTAATAATAATAGCACACATGAATTCATTGATGCATATTTTCATAGAACTTTCACACAACATTCACCTTGTTTTCACATAAGGGCGGTATACTGATGTCGAAATCAATCAGAAACCAATAAAAAAGGAGCGATTCCCATGAAAATGAAAATCCTATTCACCCTTGCCTTGCTGGTAACCCTTGTCGCAGGCTGCACAGTCGACACCGGAGGCTCTCAGAATGAAAGACTCAGCGGCGACCAAACCCTCGCCTATTCGACCTACCTTGCCGGCGCTTTCCTCTCAGAGGGCACGGCCGATGAGGACACCACCTCGAAAAACGATGCCCTCATGAATCTTGCGGTCAGCGAAGAGGAAGCGATGCTTGAGATCGAAAAACACCTGGGCGAAATCAGCGACACCTTCAACCGCCTTAAACCCTTCCTCGACAACGGCATGGAAAACCCCTTCACCATCGATCAGAACCCCGATGTTGAAGGCGACTATGACATCACCATGGAGTACACCGTCGAAGACAAGACCTTCACCATCCTTCTCAACGAAGATGAAGATGGCAACCTCGACGGCACGCTCATCCTTGACGGCGTAGAATACGATGTCGAAGGCACCCGCGAAA
Source organism: Candidatus Izemoplasmataceae bacterium (assembly GCA_046538775.1). GTDB lineage: Bacteria > Bacillota_I > Bacilli_A > Izemoplasmatales > Izemoplasmataceae > M55B118. The sequence continues at coordinate 48 of JBKHIE010000064.1, read as the reverse complement.
TCGAAACCGACGATGACGACGAATCCGACGACGATGATGAGTCTGATG
>JBKHIE010000005.1:0-31812 GCA_046538775.1 Candidatus Izemoplasmataceae bacterium | reverse complement strand
ATCGTCTGAATCGACCGGTGCAACGCCTGCCTGGTCTCAAGCGGAAGCTCCCTCAGGTTCTCGGACGCATACTGCCTGATCCTTTCAAGCTGACCCCCGGGGTCGAAGGGGCGGAGCGTCTCTTCATAGCGGAGATAATGACGCATGCAGGCTTTCAGGCTGTTGTGGAAGGAGACTTCGAGTCGGGAGGCCTCATGCCAGAGCTTGATGAGTTTGCGCCGGATCAGGATGACCGAGAGTACGATGCATGCGATCAGGATCACGATCAGGATTGAATCCAACCAGATGTTGACAAACATGACACCCCTCCTTAGGCACTACGCTGTTTGAAGCGCTGATAGTAGTTTTCGAATTCGCCGGCGTATTTCATGAAGCGGTCGAGGATGTAGGGTTCGAAGTATTCCTTGAACTCCATCTCGAGCAGTTCAATGGCGCGCTTGTGGGTGAAGGCGGTCTTGTAGTTCCTTGATGACCTCAGGATTTCATAGATTTCACCAAGCAGGATGATCTGGCCCTCCTGGGACCTTTGAATCCGTTTCATCCGTTCTGTGAAGGCCTTGTCCGCGTTCTTCTCGAAATGCGCCCGGACAATGTCTTCGCTTTTTTGTTTCAACTGGAGGCGCTTGATGATGACACTGCCGAGGATGGTCTTCTCCCGGATGACCTGGTAGTCCTTTTCGTTCAGGACATCCTTGTCCTCGTATTCGATGATCGACAGGTCCTTGACCCTGTCGACATGGATCTTCGAGTAGTCATAGATTTCACTGCATACGCTCGGGGAGAGCCCGAGGACATTGCCAAGCCTGCTCGCGATCTCGGCGACCCGGTGGGCGGACGCCTTGTCTTCGCCTTCGCTGTCGGCGTTGAAGACGCTGATGACGTCGAACACGTCACCGACAACGGCCTTGAAGTCCGATTCCATGTCCCTGCGCTTGATGAGTTCCTCCTTGCGCTTGTTGTTCATCATCTCGCCGATGGCGACCGATGAATAGAGGGCGATGTTGAAGATGATCAGGACAAGGGTCCGAAGCAGGATGTCGATCGAGACCTGGGGGTTATGGATGAAGAGATAGTCGTAAAGCGCCTCGATGGATGTGGCATGCTCATAAAGGGGGTACATGATGGTGACATGGATCACCGTCATGAGCACGAGCACCCATTTGAACAGGATCCGAAGCAAGGTCGCATCCTGATAGAGCGCGATGACCACAAGGGCGAAATAGATGAGGACGTACCCGGCCTGGGTGATGGAGAATCCTGCGATCACGTCGTTCTCCACGCCGACACGCAGTTTGATGTAGACGCCGAAGGAGGCGAGGAGGATGTAGACGCTTGCGATGTACATGGCCATCTTCTGTTTGATCAGGGTGCGGGGGCGTTCCTTGATGATCCGTTTCAAGGTCGTGTTGGTCGCGAACATGATGATCCCGAACCCGAAGATGACGATGTAGTTCGGGTTCTGATTCCCGATCACGGTGAAGATCAAAAACACGACGTTGGTGATGATCAGGATGTTCTTGATGACACGGTTTCGCCGGTAGAGGACGCTGGTCTCATCGAGGATGTCCACACCGCTTTCGAAATTGAAGCGCTTGGACGCCTTTTTGAAGAGCTGTTTGAAAAAGATGCGGACCTTGCGTCTAAGCCGTCCGCTTTTTTTCTGGGTGCTGCCTTGCCTGCTTAATTTGATGCGATCCATGGTACGCTTAAAAAACATGGCGATCTTATCGAGTCGGGTGGTCTTGTTCGGGTCGACACCCTTGCCCATCTCATCGACATATTGTTTAAGTTCATCGGGGTCCTGGTCCGCTTTCTTAAAAAAATCGTCCAGGCTCTTCTTCTGTTTGTCTGCCATGGAATCACACCCTAAACGGGAGAGGATTATACGTCGAAATCAAGTTTGATCTCTTTGTATCTCGGGTCCTTGCGTGCTTCTTGTTCGTTGATGATCTGAGCGACACGGGTGGAGGCTGCGGCGGCAATCGCGCCGACGATGTCGTCCATGAAGGTGTGGCACTGGTTCTGGTCTTCCTTGCCGTCGGTATTGAGCCTTTCGATGACCGCGGGCTTGTTGACGTCGATGTCGCCGAAGTTGGTCTTTCCGATGGTCCCGAAGAGGCCTGCGAGTTCAAGGCCGAAGAGTTCATCGATGCCAAAAAGGCCAAGGTCGGCATTCAAGACGTCGCGGATGGGTCCCTTGATCCCACCGGTCTCGGTCAGGCGGTCGATCTCGGCCCCGAGTTGAAGGATATGGAACGTGTCTCGCAGCGACAGGATCTTCTCGACGCTTTCAATGCAGTCCCGTCTTGAGATGGCGTCCGTCCATTTTGCCTGTTGCTGATACGCAACTTCGGCAATCTCTTCCACTTGGACACCGCGTTCTTTGAGCTTCTTGACGTTCATCTTAAGCATTTCGTCGCGGCTGAACAAAGTACGGTTCTTCATATAGCTCTCCTTTGCTGTAATGGCTTTCTTAATAAGGTATTATAGCACTAATTCAGACAAATTGAAAACAAAACCTGAACCTCACTCAAGCACGTTTTTTCCTGTTTCAAGCCAGGTTCGTCCGGCACCGTTCATGAATGAAAGGCCGTCCATCGGTTTTTTGGATGGGGGCTGGACCTCCTTTAGGATGAGCGCCCCTTGCTTGCACCGGATCCGCGGGCCTTGACTGGAAGGTTTCAAGACCTCGCCCGGGGTGCCTTCATCGGTTTCCATGTCGCAGTCCGCCCTGAGGACCTTGAGCCTTTTTCCATCAATCTCCAGGTAGGTGTTCGGGGCCGGGTGGAAGGCCCGGATCTTGCGTTCGAGGGCATCGGCAGGCCGATTCAGATCAAGCGCCTCTTCCTCGCGCTTGATGGCGTAGGCATAGGTCGCTTCACGGTCGTCCTGGGGCACGGGTTCGACCTTGCCGGCGACATAGTCATCGAGGGTCTCCATCAATAAGTCGCGCCCCAGAAGGCTCAGCTTTTCAAATAGGCTTCCCGCGGTCTCATCGGGTTCGATCGGGATGGCTTTTTTTCTGAGGATCGGTCCCGTGTCCATGCCGCGTCCCATCTTCATGATGGTGACGCCGCTCTTCTCATGCCCGCGTTCGATCGCCCGTTGGATCGGAGCGCCGCCACGGAGTTTCGGAAGCAGGCTCGCATGGACGTTGATGGCCCCATGCCTGGGTCCCTCAAGCAGTTTGCCAGGCAGGATCTGGCCATAGGCCGCGGTGATGATGAGGTCGGGCTCATACCTTAGGACATGGTCGGTATGGTCCCTTAGTTTTCGGGGCTGAAACACTTCGAGGCCGAGCGCTTCCGCGGTTTTCTTGAGAGGTGGTTCGCTCAGGCGCTTCTTCCGGCCTTTCGGCTTGTCGGGTTGCGTCACCACGAGGACCACGTTGTATTGCTGGGCGACGGCTTTCAATATCGGGACACTGAAGTCCGGGGTTCCCATGAAGATCACGTTCATGCTATCACTCCTTAGAGGGCACGGGGGTAATGGTCGACACTGATCTGATAGGCGCTGAAATCAATGCCCTTGATGATGGTGTTGAGCGCATCGTAGAGGGAGGGATGCGCTTCATGCTTGATCAGGATCTGGGTGAAATGTCTGTCCTTGGTCCTTGGGACCATGGGTCGGATCGGGCCCAGGACCTTCGCATTCCTGACTTTCATCTTCAGGATGCGGATCCATTCGAGGGCCTTCTTGTAGGCGGTGTTGTAGTCGGCATGGCCGATGGTGATCTGGGTGAGTTTCTTGAAAGGGGGAAGGCCCGCCTGTTCGCGGTAGGCGATCTCGCGTTCATAGAACCGTTCATAATCGCCGTTTTTCACATCCTCGAGGACGGGATGGTCGACATCGTAGGCCTGGATGATGACTTCGCCCTTGGTCCTCCTTCTCCCTGCGCGCCCGGAGATCTGGGTCAAAAGGGCGAAGGTCTCGCTTTCGGCGTAGAAGTCCGGAACATGGAACCCCATGTCCGCCGACAGGACCCCGACCAGCGTGACGTTCTCGAAATCGAGCCCCTTGGCGATCATCTGGGTGCCCACAAGGATGTCCCCTTCATGTTCGAAGGTGTGGAGGATTTCTTCATGCGCGTGTTTCGTCGTCGTGCTGTCATGGTCGAGCCTGAAGACGTTGGCTTTTTGAAAGGTCTTCCTGATAGCCTCTTCCGCCTGCTCGCTGCCAAGCCCCATATAGCGGATATGGGGCGAGCCGCAGTGGGGGCACGTAGAGGGCATGGGCTCCTTGTGGTTGCAGTAATGGCATATGAGCTGATGTTTATCCTTATGATAGGTCATCGGGATGCCGCAGTTCTCACACCGTATCGTCTTCCCGCAAGTCCGGCAGAGCACGAACCGCGAATGCCCGCGGCGATTGATGAGAAGCAGGGTCTGTTCACCTTTTTCAAGGCGTTTATCGATCGCGGACTTGAGGGCGCTTGAGAAGATCGAGGTGTTTCCGTCCAGGAAGGCCTGACGCATGTCCGCAAGGCGGATGGTCGGAAGTTCGGCCTTGAGCGCCCTGTTTTTGAGTCTGAGCAGGGTCATGGCCCCCATCCGGGCCTCATACATCGATTCGACCGACGGCGTCGCACTGCCCAGGACAAGCGGTGCCTGATGCGTCTTCGCACGGTTGCGTGCGACATCGAGGGCGCTGTATCTCGGCGCATCGTTTTGGATGTAGGATTCGCTGTGCGATTCATCGATCACGATGAGCCCGATGGACTTTACCGGGGCAAAAATCGCGCTCCTGGCCCCGATCACCACATGGGCCTCGCCTCTTAGGATCCGCCGCCACTGGTCGTAGTGCTCGTTGATCGATAGACGGCTGTGGAGGACGGCGACTTCATCCCCGAAGACGCTTTTGAAGCGGGCGGTGATCTTCGGGGTGAGGCTGATCTCGGGCAGCAGGATGATCGCGCCCTTCCCGATCGCGAGGACATCCCGGACGAGCTTGATATAGATCTCGGTCTTGCCGCTCGAGGTGACGCCATGCAGCAAGAACGGGTGGTATGTATCAAGCTTCGCTTCAATGGCGCGCTTGGCCCGGGCCTGTTCGCCGGTGAGCCTGACGGGCTTGTCGCTCAGTTCATAGAGGCTTTTCAGTTCGCGGTAGCGTTCTTCGGAGACGCGCTCCACGATCCCCTTTTCAAGCAGGCTTCGAAGGGGGCCGTCCGTCGCTTTGGCGGTCTTTAGAAGCCCATGCTTCTCCATCCCGCCATGGGTCTTGAGCGTGTCGATGATGGCTTTTTGTCTGTGACCTTTGACAACGTCGTCTTTTTTTAGTATGATGAAATCCACGGTTTTAACCCGCGCTTTATTGGTGATATGGATGCGTTCTATGAGATCACCTGATTCCAGGTGTTTTTTTATGGCCTTTTTGGCGTCTTCATCCACTGTCTTCGCATCGATCGCGCCGTCCTTGGAGAGGGCGTTCAAACGTTCTGGCAACGCTTCAGGGTCCAAGATGACATAGTGCTTCCTATAACGCATCTTCAGGGCGTTTGGAAGCATCGCATTCAAGTAGGCCGCGCGCGGATAGGCGTATTCATAGGAAAGCCTTGAGGCCAAGTCAAGCCTTTCAAGGTCGAAGTAGGGTGTGAGGTCCAAGATGGCTGTGATGGTCTTCAGCTTCTCGATCGCACTCGTCTCTTTCAGTCCCACGACGAAACCCGTGAGGGTGCGCCCTTGAAAGGGGACCTTCACGCGTTGACCGATGGCGATGACGCTTTCTTCGCGCACGGAGACCTCATAGTCAAAGACCTGGTCGACGTTCATGTGCGCGATGTCCACAAGCACTTCTGCGATCATAGGAAACACTTCACTTTATAAATTTGAGCCGTCTTAGGGCCCGGGCGATGCCATCGTCGTCGCAGGCCGATGTGACCATGTGCGCGATGGCCTTGAGCGCGCCTTCCGCATTGTCCATCGCGACAGTGTTCTTGAGCGCCTGAAACATCGGGAGGTCGTTGTTGCCATCACCGAAACACCAGGCATTCTCAAGGGGGATCCCGTAATATTCAAGGACCCGGAGCACCCCGCCGCCCTTGTGTCTGTCAAGATGGACGAGGTCGAATCCGTCGCGGTTCCAAGGCACCACTTCATATTCAGGATGATCGGTCTCAAACGCACGGGTCGTATCCTCATCCGCAAAGGCCCACATCTGATAGACCGCACTGTGTCTTGGAAAATGCTGGTCCTCCTTGGGTCTTGGAAGCGACTGGGTATCGAACATGTGCTTGGCATAATCATCAAGCGTATGGATGGCCTGGGTCTCTTTACCGATGTAGCCGAAGTTGAAGCCATGCGCCTTGAACCGCTTTTCAAAGAGGGCGATGTCCGCTTCTGGCATCGCCTCGTCATGGATGGTGCGCCCGTGTTCATAGATCAACTGGCCGTTGATGGTCACGTAGATGTCCACGTACGCCTTGATCGGATCAATGATGTCGAGCATATAAAAAGCACGCCCGGTCGCGATCGCGACCAAGGTGTCTTCACGGGCCTTGAGCTTGGATAACGCCTCGATTGTGGAGGCGGGCACTTCCCTTTTCACAGGGTCGTAGACCGTGTTGTCCACATCGAAAAAGACGATATATGGCTTTTTCATACGCATCACCTACAATGAAAATTATAACACATAAGTTTTGGTTTATCGTACAAAATAAGCTATAATGAATAGAAAGAAACATTCGATTCTACTAGGAGGACTCGACAATGCAAAATCAACTTTTTAAAAAGCACGAAGTCGGTGTTTTTGCATTAGGCGGTCTTGGTGAAGTTGGAAAGAATATGTATGTCGTGGAATACCAGGATGAGATCATCATCATCGATTCAGGGGTCAAGTTCCCCGATGAGAATCTCCCTGGCATCGATTACGTCATTCCCGATTATACATATCTACAAGAAAATCAAGATAAGATCAAAGCCCTGGTCATCACCCATGGTCATGAAGACCATATCGGTGGCATCCCCTGGCTTTTACGTCATGTGAAAATACCGAAGATCTACGCGACCGGCCTTGCGGCCGGTCTCATCAGGAAGAAGATGGAAGAGCACAAAGCGCTTCATTACAACCTTCTTGAATTCTTCGAAAACGACATCATCCGTTTCAAACAGGTGAGTGTCGGATTCTTCAGGACCAACCATTCCATCCCGGATTCATTCGGCGTGGTCGTCAAGACCCCGAGAGGGAAGATCGTCCACACGGGCGACTTCAAGTTCGATTTCACCCCGACCGGTCCGGACGCGGACTATGCGAAAATGGCCAAACTCGGCAGCACCGGCGTGCTGCTCCTTCTCTCCGACTCGACCGGGGCGGAAGTCGAATCGTTCACCAAGAGCGAGACCACCGTCAGCGAGAACATCAAGGACATCTTCAGCCGCATCGAAGGGCGGGCCGTGGTCGCGACATTCGCATCCAATCTGCACCGTGTCCAGCAGGTCGTCGAGGCGTCCATCGCCACGAACCGCAAGATCGCGGTGTTCGGGCGTTCCATGGAACGCACCGTCGAAGTCGGCCAGGAGATGGGCTACATCAAGGCGCCCCACGGTACGTTCGTATCGTCGAAGGCGCTCAAGCACTTCGAACCCGAGGAGATCACCATCCTTTCAACGGGATCGCAAGGTGAACCGTTCGCGGCGCTTTCGCGCATCGCCAACGGCACCCACCGCCAGATCAAGATCCAAAAGGGCGATACCGTCATCTTCTCCTCAAGCGCCATCCCCGGAAACCAAAAAAGCATCAACAACACCATCAACAACCTCTTCAAGCAGGGGGCCAACGTCATCACCCATTCCCCCCTCACCGACATCCATTCAAGCGGGCACGCAGGCAACCAGGAACTCCGCCTCATGCTCAAGCTCATGAAGCCGAAATACTTCATGCCGATCCACGGTGAACACCGGATGCTCAAGATCCACGCCGAGACCGCGGAAGAGGTCGGTGTCCCGAAGGAAAACAGCTTCATCTGCGACATCGGCGATGTCGTCGCCCTGACGGAGAACTCGGCCCGCAAGGCGGGCAAGGTCCCTGCCGGCACCGTCTACATCGACGGCAAAGGCATCGGCGATATCGGCAGCGTCGTCCTCAAGGACCGCCGGATCCTCGGTGAAGACGGACTCCTATCCGCCATCATCAGCATCAACAAGGATACGCGAAAGCTCTTCGACAGACCCGTCATCGTCTCACGCGGCTTCATCTATATGAAGGACAACCAGCCACTCACAAACGAGATGAGCAAGATGATCGCGGACAAGGTCAAGGAGATCTTGAACAAGGACGATTCGATCAACGTGAGCACCATCAAACGGGAGACGGTCAAGCTCCTCAACAAGTACATCTACAGCAAGACCGAGCGCAACCCGATGATCCTCCCCGTTGTGAGCGTACTCTAAGAATAAAGCAGCCTTTTCACAGGCTGCTTTTTTTATCGCTCCATGTCGCATTTTCAGGTGTCTCTTCTGACACCGTTCTCGCTTTTGAGCTCACTCACTTCCAAGGTCTTGTGGAACCGTTTTTGATACCTGTGCTTGAGATCCTCATAATCTTCCGGAAGGTCCTCCCGCTCGTAAAGCGCGACCATCGTACCGCCGAACCCCACACCCGTGAGCTTGCTTGCAAGCGCACCGAGCTTCTCGATCTCATGGACGAGGAAATTCAGTTCTTCGCTTGAGACTTCGTAAAGCTCCCTGAGGGACGTGTGGGACTGTTCGATGAGACCGCTGAACAGGATGTAATCGTCCCGTTCGATCGCCTCTTTCGCCTGGACGGCGCGGTCGCTTTCGAAGACGACATGTTCGACCCGCTTCTTGACGGCGGGCTTTGAAATCAGGGATTTCAACTGATTGAACTCATGGATGTCAAGGTCGCAGATCGACTCGATGACACGGGTCCGGTTGATGGTCCTGAAGGCTTCATGGACTTCCATCTGACGCTTTTCAACCGATTTGAGACTGTGTTCGGGGTTGCGGTTCGTATTCAGAAGGATGAGGGCGAACCGGTCGAAATCAAAAGGGACCCGGCTGGATCCGTAGGTCTTGGAATCGCAATAGAGAAGATGCCCTTCTTTGGCGTTTTGAAGGGTCAGAGGATCGGTCGGGGTGCTCATCGTAAAGGCGAGTTCCTTCATCACATGGGAGGCATAACGGAGGCGTTTGTCCTCAGATAGCCGGATGGCGTTCTGATCAAGGACCAAAGTGAAAAACAGCATCAGAAGGCTGGAGGCGTACCCGAGGCCCATGGCCTTCTTAAGCGGGCCGCCGATGGAAATGTCCATGCCTTTTGAGACATCGTAGCCTTCATGGATCAGTTTCCGTAGGACGGCAACCATCACGCCGGCCTCGTGCTTCTTTGAATCGTAAGGCAGCGTCTCGAGGTCGAGCGATTGGACCTCGCTGTCTTTATTTCCGGTGTGAAGGTGGATGAGGCGGTCAATCCTCGAGCTGACCACCGCCTCAATCCCGATCGAATGGGTGAGGGACAAGACCTTGCCGCCTTCCTTTTCGGCATGGGTGCCCAGCAAATTGAGCACGCCGGGGGCGAAATAGGCGGCTTGCGGGGCCTGTTTATAGCGTTCCTTGTGCATTGTGTCCAGGGTGTTTTCCATAGGTTACCTCCGTTAAGCGCTTTGACGTTTCTTGAAATAGGTGGGGACCACCTTTTTGACAGTCGGTCTTTTCGGGTCTTCGATCCGCAGCAGCAACGAGCGGAGCGCCTCCTCCCCCATGTGCCTTGAAGGGACGTGGACCGTGGTGAGGGGGGGATGGGTGTTCTTGGCCGCATCGATGTCGTTGAAACCGATCAGGGCGACATCTTCGGGGACTTGGTACCCGTACTCCCCGAGCGCCTTCAGCGCCCCGATGGCGATGGAGTCGCTCGCGCAGACATAAAGGCGGGCCGGTCCATGTTCGATGGCCCGCTTCATCATCCGGTAGCCGCTTTTTTCCGAAAAATCCCCGATGTGGATGTGTTGCGGCTTGTGCGCCTTGAGGCGCCTGAGCCCCTCAAGGAAGTGTTTTTTCCTGCGTTCGCCATAGTAGATGTAGGAATCGATTCGCCGATAGCCGCCAAGATAACCGATCGGACTGTACTTGCAGGTCTCGAGGTACCTCAGGATCTGGCGGACACTCTGCGCGAAATCGATGACGACGCTGTCGAACACCTTGACATTCGGCGTCATGTCCACGAAGACGATGTTCCGGGTGATCTCAATGAACGCCCCGATCGCCTTCTTTGAGAACTTCCCGATGCATACGAGCCCATCGATGCCCTTGACGCTTGTGAGGTCGAAGGTGCCTTGTTCCTGGTAGATGGTCATCCAATAGATGCCGAACTGCTTGGCGGTCTGCTCGACGCCTTCACGGATGGCGTCGAAATAGGGGTCGTTCGTCTCCTCGCCTTTTTCGCTCCACATGATGATGGCGATGTGGCGGGCGTGGGTGGGCCTTTGTTTCTTAGGGGTGTATTCCATCTTGCGGGCGGTGGCGAGGATCTTCTGACGCGTTTCTTCTGAGACGTGCAGACTCGGGTCGTCCGACAAAACACGCGAGACCGTCGAGATCGAAACCCCGACCTTCTTCGCGATATCCTTGAGTCTTGGCATGCGTTCACCCCTTTCAATAAAACCTAGTTAAATTTTACTATATTTTACCGGATCTTTCAATTCACAAAAAAACCCGCTCATCTGAGCGGGTCGCCTTCTTTGCGGTGTATCCAGTCCTTGAAACCTTCGAAAATCTTTTTTGTCATCCACGCATCTTCGTAGGCATCGTGCCGCTGCGTCTTTAGGGTGTTGCCATACATCGTGAAGGCCGTCTTGAGACCGACGTCGTCCTTGTAGCGGAAATAGTTCTTATGAAGCTGAAGCAGATTCACGAACCGGCTTTCATTCGCCAGGGAGGGGAGGTTGTTGAGCCGATACGCCTCATCCAGCGACAGGAAGTCGTTCTTTCCCCAGACGATGATCGCGGGGTCGTGGTCCGTGAGGATTTTCCTGAGATGGTTGTAAAACGTTTCAAAGGGGATGCCCTCATCCACATCGTCCTGGTTCAGGGTGAGGAACTTGAGGGTCCGTTTGGAGAGCTTCTTGTGTCTTGTCGGTCGGATGTAGGTCGCATACTCGCGGACCACCCGGTCGTTTTCATCCACGAGGATGTAGCCGGCCTGGATGATCTCCTGCTTGAACGACTTGTCCACGGTGTAGGGATGCATGCTCATCTCGAGGTCGAGGAAGAGCTTTTTTCCAAGGCCGTCGATGAAGGCCCTTATCTCCCTTTTAAGCCTGTCGGTCGAGAAAAGCACACGCCGTTTTCCGCCGAGGGGCTGGATCAGCTTCTTGACATCCTTGACGATATGGGCCTTGTAGTCGCGCTTCCGTCTCGGGTTTGAAACCTTCAGGACGACGAAATGACCCGGGCGCAGGAAGGAAGCGAACGTGTTGAAGTGGGAACGCTGGAAATAGCATGTCTTCTTTTTCCGCCGGTGGATGATGTCGATGGTGCGGCGTCTGGAATCGATGCTTATGATTTTTCCGAATACTGTGGGCATGGTCTCACCTGTCAATCATTTGGCGCTCAGGGCGCGCCGTATGTTTTCAATGGTCTTATGGGGGATGTTCAGGGCCTTGAGCTCGTCGTAGGAGGCTTCCTTGATGCCCTGGATGGACCCGAAGGTCCTGAGGAGTTTCTTCTTGGTCTTGGTCCCGACCCCGTCGACGGAATCGAGGATGCTTTCATAAAGGCCCTTGCTCCTTAAGTCCTTGTGGAAGGTGATCGCAAAGCGGTGCGCCTCTTCCTGGACGGTTGAAAGGAAGGTGAAGAGCTTGGTGCCGGGGGTGAGGTCGATGGTGTTGTGGTCGCCATCGAGAAGATGATGGGTCTTGTGGTCGCTTGATTTCACGAGTCCCGCAAGCGGGACGTCCATGTCCAGGGCCTGAAGGACCTTCCTGGCGGCGTTCATCTGCTGGATGCCGCCGTCGACCAGGACCAGATCCGGTCTTGGGAGGTCGTCCATGAGGACCCGGCGGTAGCGTCTATAGAGCACTTCCTCCATCTGCTCTGTGTCGCCACTTTGCCTGGATTCTTCTTCGAGTTTGAACTTCCGGTAGTTCTTCTTGTCGGGCTTGGCGTTCTTGAAGACGACGAGGCTGCTTACCGGGTAGGTGCCATAGGTGTGGGAGTTGTCGAACGCCTCGATGTGATAGGGGGTCGGGATCTGCAGGAGTTCTGAAAGTTCGTCGAGGACGCCGAAGGTCTTCTCGTACGCCTTGTCGGCGCGTTCGCGTTCGTTTTGAAGGGTGTCCTTCGCATTCACGATTGCCATGTCGAGAAGCTTTTTCTTGATGCCCCTCTGCGGCATGGTGAGCGTTGCGTCGAGGAGGTCTTCAAGGACGTTGAAATCCTCGATCCTGTTGATGAAGATCTCTTTTGGGACCGGGTAGGTCCGGTAGAACTGCCCGAGGTATTCGATCACGCTTTGGATTGGGTCGACGGTGTAGCGCAGGATCCGTCTGTCCGAGGCATGAATCTTGCCGTAGCGTACGAAGAGGATCGCGATCGCGACGAATTCATCGTCGTAGTCGACACCGATGATGTCGCGGTCCCTGAGGTCAGCGATGTTGACGGCCTGCTTGGTCTCGGTCGTCGTCTTGATCGCATCGATGGTCTCCTTGTATTCCTGGGCGCGCTCGAACTCAAGGTTCTCAGACGCCTTTGTCATCTTCGATTCAAGGTCCTTGATGATTTCGCGGGTGTCGCCCTTTAGGAACCGGGTGATGTTTTGGATGATGGCCTCATAGGTCTTGGGCTCGACTTTCTTGATGCAGGGCGCGAGGCACTGTCCGAGATAATAGTAAAGGCAGGGCTCGTCGGGCAGGGTCTGGCACTTTCTCAGGGGGTAGAGCTTGTTCAGTAGCTTCAAGGTCTCACGGGCCGCCCGGACATTCGGGTAGGGACCGAAACGCCTTTTCACCTTGCGTCCCGTCCGCCGGCTCACGATCATCTTCGGATGGCGTTCATCGGTGATGATGATGTAGGGGTAGGACTTGTCGTCCATCAGGAGGATGTTGTAGCGGGGCTGGTGTTCCTTGATGAGGTCGAGTTCCAAAATGAGCGCTTCAAGTTCACTGTGCGTGACGATGTAATCAAAATCCGCCACGGACTGCACCATTTTTGTCGTCTTGTAGTCATGGGTGCCGGTGAAATAGCTCGTCAGCCGGTTTTTGAGGTTTTTCGCCTTGCCGACATAGATGATCTGTCCGCTGGCGTTGTACATCTGGTAGGACCCTGGTTTCGTAGGGACCTTCCTAAGCCTTTCTTTGAACATTCTGATCGCCTCACTCGGGTATAGAAATAGAAGCGAGTCGCCTCGCTTCTATTTTTCGCCTTCTTTGTCGGAGTCCTTTTTCATGACCTTGTCGAGGCCTTCCTTGATGCGGATGGCGCGGTCGAGGGTCACGTCGTAACGGAACCGAAGTTCGGGCATCTTGCGCAGATGGACTTTCTGCGCAAGGGCTGTGCGAAGGAACTTGTTGGAGCGTTCCAGCGCTTTTTTGACGGTTTCTTTCGTATGGTCGCTGTCTTCGAGGACGGTGTAGTGGATCGTGAGATAGGAGAGGTCCTTGGTGAGTTCGACATCCGTGACCGTGATGAATCCGATGTCGGGGTCCTTGGCATCCTCCCTGAGTATGCGGGTGATGGCACGTTCGATGTCGGATTCGAGTCTTGGGATGTTGGGCATTAACGCTCGACCTCCTTCATGACGGACGCTTCGATGATGTCACCGACCTTGATGTCGTTGAACTTGTCGATCGTGATGCCGCATTCAAAGCCCTGACGGACTTCCTTGGCGTCGTCCTTGAAACGTTTGAGGCTCGATAGGTCGCCTTCGTAGATGACCACGCCGTCCCGGATGACACGGACGGTGCTGTCGCGTTGGATGGTGCCGTCGGTGACATAGCAACCGGCGACCGTGCCGATCTTGGAGACTTTGAAGGTGTCCCGCACTTCGGCCTGTCCGGTGATGACTTCTTCGTATTCGGGGTCGAGCATGCCTTTCATGGCCATCTCGACATCTTCAATGGCTTTGTAGATGACACTGTAGAGGCGTATCTCCACGCCTTTTTCACGGGCGTCGTCACGCACGGCGGCGTTCGGGCGCACGTTGAAGCCGATGATGATCCCCTGGCTTGCAAGCGCCAGGGTGACGTCGGTCTCGGTGATGGTGCCGACGCTTGAGCGGATGACAGAGACATTTGCGCCTTCGACATCGATCTGTTCAAGGGCGCCTTTGAGGGCTTCGATGGACCCTTGGGTGTCGCCTTTGATGATGACGTTCAATTGCTTCTTATCGCTGTTGGCGAACTGGGCGAACATGTCGTCAAGACTCACGGACTTGCTGACGCCGTGTTCTTCCTTCCATGTGTTCTCGGCCCGTTTTTCGGCAATCTGGCGGGCTTTTCGCTCATCGTCGAAGACCATGAACGGATCGCCGGCCTGAGGGACATCGGAGAGTCCGATGACCTCGACGGCCATGCTTGGAAGGGCGTTTTCGACGTTCTTACCGAAATCGTCGGTCATCGCCCGGACACGGCCGTAAGTATCGCCCACGACAAGGATGTCGCCGGCTTTCAGGGTGCCGTTTTGCACAAGCAGGGTCGCAACGGGACCGCGGCCCTTGTCAAGCTCGGCCTCGATCACGTGACCATGGGCCTCGCGGTTCGGGTTGGCCTTGATCTCGGCGACTTCGGCGGTCAGGGTGATCATTTCGATCAAAGTGTCGACGCCTTCGCCTTTCAGGGCGGAAAGCTCGACAAAGATGGTCTCGCCACCCCATTCTTCAGGGATGAGGTTGAATTCTGCAAGTTCCTGTTTGACCTTGTCAGGGTTCGCACCCGGCACGTCCATCTTGTTGACGGCGACGATAACAGGCACGTCGGCGGCCTTCACATGGTCGATCGCCTCGCGGGTCTGGGGCATGACGCCGTCATCCGCAGCGACGACCAGGATGGCGATGTCGGTGATTTTCGCCCCGCGGGCACGCATTTCGGTGAATGCGGCGTGGCCCGGGGTGTCGATGAAGGTGATCGATTCGCCCTGGTCGGTGAAATAGCGGTAGGCCCCGATGTGCTGGGTGATGCCTCCGGCTTCGCCTTCTGTGACACGGGCGTTGCGGATGGTGTCAAGGAGCGTCGTCTTGCCGTGGTCGACATGACCCATGATGGTGACGACGGGCGGACGGATCTCAAGGTCCGCTTCGGCGTCCTCCGTGGTCAGTTCCTCAAAACGGACGATTTCATCGGAGGTGTCCTCTTCGACCTCGAGGTCATATTCCATGGCGATGAGTTCGACCGCCTCTTTGTCCATGGGTTGATTTTGATTGACCATGGTCCCAAGGGTCATGAGTTTCTTAAGCAGCGTACTGATCGGTACACTGATCATCTGTGAAAGTTCAGAGACCGTCAGGCCCTCTTTGAACTTGATCGGTCCTTTGGGTTTCACCGGTTGTTTTCTTTTTGCTTGTTTGTTGGGACGGCGTCTATTGGGACGGCGTCGAGTGTTGTTGTTCTGATGTCTTTTGGCCATCAAAACCACCTCTTTCTATCAGAGTTTGCAAAGCGGCTTAACGAACCTTTGGTCCGTAACCGCCAGGACGGTTCGGTTCTTCTTACCAACGGCCTTGGAGAGGGCTTCCTTCGTGAAACGCTCGTTCAGCTCGATTTGGTAAAACGCGCATTTATCATGGATTTTCTTGGCCGTGTTCTCGCCCGCGTCACTGGCGAGGAACACGATCGGCTTATGGGATTTCCTAAGCGCCGCAAGGACGCGTTCGCTTCCATCGATGACACCGCCCGCGCGGGCGGCCAGGCCAAGCAGTCCGAGGATCCGGGTGTCACTCATGACGGATGGCTTCCTCGATCGCATCGTAGACCGAAGGGTCGACGCTGATTGAGAACACCTTGTCGAGAATCTGTTTCTTCTTCAGTTTCTTGACGGCGGAAAGGTCCTTTTTGACATAGGCGCCGCGGCCATGGGCCTTCCCGGAAGGGTCGACGAACACTTCGCCTTCCTTGTTCTTGACGATCCGAAGCAAGTCGTGCTTGTTGAGCATCTCGCCGGTCGCCACGCATTTTCTCAGGGGCTCTTTACGCTTTTTCATTGTCATCGACCTCGTCGTAGTCGGATTCCTCGTCTGAAACGGATTCCTCGTAGCGGTCGTAATCCTCTTCATCCGGGGCTTCATCGTACGCTTCGTAGTCCGTGTCGTCGTCATACTCGGTCTCATCGGCTGAGACCTCATCGATCAGACGGTAGTGGATGCCCATTTCCTTGGCGTCGGTGATGGACTTGATGTCAATCTTCCAACCGCTTGATTGGGCGGCCAGGCGGGCGTTCTGCCCTTTGGCGCCGATGGCGGAGGTGTAGTAGCGGTCCTCGACGATGACGACCGCGCTTTTTTCTTTGTGGTCCGGGTTGATGGCGATGACCTTGGCGGGTTCCAAGGCGTTTGCGATCAGTTCGACCGGGTCTTTCGACCACTCGTAGACATCGATGCGCTCGCCCTGGAGGGCATCGAGGACCTCGCGGATCCGCTCGCCCTTATACCCGACGACCGCGCCGACAGGATCGACGTTCTCGTCGTGGCTGAAGACGGCGACCTTGCTGCGGCTGCCCGCGTCGCGGGCAAGCCCCATGATCTCAACGGTCCCGTCCATGATTTCAGGCGTGACCTGTTCAAGCAGGCGCTTGACGAGGTTCCGGTCGGTCCTTGAGACAAAGACTTTCGGGCCCTTGGTGGTCATTTCGACTTTGGTGATGTAGACTTTGAGCTTGGCGCCGATGCGGGTCTCATCGGTCCTGAGCAGCTCTTTTCTTGGCAGGCTTGTCTCAAGGTCGTGGCCGAGCGAAAGGGTGACGAAGTCTTTGTTGAGACCGACGATCTCGGTGTTGATCATCTCGTTTTCCCGTTCTTTGAAGATGTTGTAGACTTTCTCCCTCTCCAGGTTCTTGAGGCCCTGGGTCAGGATCTGTTTGGCGCTCACCACGGCGATGCGCCCGAAATCCTTCGGGGTGATGTCGCGGGTGAGCGTGTCGCCGACCTTGATGGTCTTCTTCTCTTTTCGTGCCTCTTCAAGGCTGATCTGGTCGCTTGCGGGGTCGCTCTCGACGACGAGATAGTCCGCCTTGACCAGGATTTCATTCTTGTCTTCCTTGAACTCGACCCGGGCGTTCTCGTTGTTGTCGTATTCTTTCTTGTATGCGTTTAAGAAGCCGCGTCTCAAGAGTTCCAGGACGTCCTCCTTGGACAGGCCGCGTTCTTTGACGACGGCGTCGAGTGCTTCGTAGAATTGTTTTGATCTCATGTTATTTGCCTCCCTTGAAATCGATCGCGAGACGGATGTTCTGGATATCCGCCATCAGGATGGTGGTTGTTTTTTTGTTCTCACGGATGGTGATGGATGCGTCATCCATGCTTTCAAGATACCCTTCGAATACTTGTTCAAACGTCTCTACATGGACATAGCGGCCATGGGCGCGTTCGATTTCCTCGGCGTTCCTGAGCGGGTGTTCGGCACCGGCACTCGTCACTTCAAGCATGTAGGACTCGGGAATCGGGTCCTCTTCATCGAGAAACTTGGACAGGTGTTCGGATACCGTGACACAGTCATCGAGATCGACGCCTTTTTGGTGGTCGATCTCCACACTCAGGACGCGGTCGCCTTGAACGGTCTTCAGATGGACATCGTAGAAGGCATAATCAAGGGATTCGACGTGTTCTTTTATTTTTTGTTTCAATGCGTCATCAAGTTTAATCATAGTTCTCCTCCTCATGGCATAAAAAGAGCGGGCTTTGACCCACTCTTCTAACCCATATGCGCGTCCATTGTACCACAGGTGAGAAAAAAAGGCAAGCCGTGCGATAAAGTCTCTTAGCTCAGCTTGTGCATGAGGATGCCGCCGGCAACCGCGACGTTGAGCGAGTCGATGTTCGCGATCGGGATCTTGAGCGTATGGTCGGCAAGCTTCAAGGCATGAGGCGTCAGCCCCTGCCCTTCATTGCCAAGTATCAGGGCAAAAGGCGGGGGAATGGCAGGAACGTCGGTTTCACCTTCCAGACCGGTTGCGACCAAGGTGTAATCCGCATGGGTTTTCTTAAACGTTGCCACATCCATCGTACGGATGGCCATCTTGAATAGTGCCCCTTGGGTGCTTCTTAGGACTTTCGGGCTGTAGATGTCGGCGCAGTTATCGAGTACGACCGTCTTGAAGTCAAACGCCAATGCGGTCCGGATCAGGGTTCCGACGTTGCCCGGGTCCTGGATGTTCTCAAGGATCAGGGCCCGCTTTGATAAGGGCTTTTCACCCGGTTTCCTGGCGACGGCGGCCACGGGTGGGATGTGGTCGGTCTGGGTGAGTTTGCGCATCACGGCCTCACTCACTTGGACCATGCCTTCGCGTGCATCCAGTGAGAAGACGGTGTGGATGAGGTTCGCTTCCGAGGCTTCCTCGACCAGGTGCGGCCCTTCAATGATGAAGAGCCCTTCCTTGTCGCGGTATTTCTTCTGATGGAGCTTTGAGAACCGTTTGATTCTATCGTTCTGGGTGGATGCGATCATGCGTCATCCTCCTTCAGGGCCTCATCGACCGTGAACCCTTCCAGCGTGAAATCGAATGTGGACTCGGGCGTGACATCCATCGTCCGGATGTTTTCAAGGGCGTCATCGATCAGTTCCCTGTAGCCAAAGAGCCTCTCATAGCGCTGTGCATAGAATTCCCTCGGTTTCGTGGCGGGCTGGTTTGGGACGTAGACCGTGCAACAGTCTTCAAAGGGACGGACGGAGATGGCGTAGGTGCCGATCGCCCGCGCCTTGTCCATGATGGTCTGCTTGTCAAAGGCGGTGAGCGGACGGAGGATGGGCATGGTGGTCACCGCCTGGGTGACATGGATGCTTTCCAGGGTCTGGCTCGCGACCTGGCCGACGGATTCCCCGTTGATGATGACCGGGGTGTGGTCCTGCCGGGCGAGGCGCTCGGTGATCCTCACCATCATCCGGCGCATGATGGTGATGACGTAGGGTTCGGGGACTTTCTGCATGAGCGCTCCATGGAGTTTGGCGAAAGGGACAAGATGAAGCCGGATCGTCCGGTGGATGCCGTAATGGGCGAGGACGCGGGCGAGGTCGTAGACCTTCTGGACCGATTCGATGCTGGTGTAGGGGGTCGACTCGAAATGGACGAGTTCGACATTGATGCCCTTCCTGAGGGCGAAATACGCCGCCACCGGGGAATCGATCCCCCCCGACATCATCACAAGCCCCTTGCCCATGGACCCGACGGGGAAACCCCCGAGAAGCGGAATCTTCCGGGTGAAGATGAAGGCGCCTTCCTGGCGGATCTCCACGTTCAGCACCTGGTCGGGATGCTTGATGTCCGCGTTCATGGATTGGTCGTGCGCAAGAATGTAGCCGCCCACCGCTTGCGACACTTCGGTCGAGGGCATGGGGAAGGTCTTGTCGGCCCGTTTGGTCTCGACTTTGAAGGTCTCGCCTTCAAGGATCTCTTCACGGGCAAGCATAAGGGCGCCTTCCTTGATGGCATCGAGGGTCTTCCCTGCCTTGACCACCCGGGAATAGCTATGAAGCCCGGGCACTTGCCTGAGGGCGGCGATCACCTGGTTTTCGTCCTCGCCGTTCAGGACGATGTAGAGTCGGTCATGACCCGGTTCATAGGTGACCTTGTCGCTTTCAATGCGCTCTTCGATGCGGGCGCGCGCGGTTTTTACAAAACGCTTCTTGTTGTGGCCCTTGAGTACAAGGTCGCCATAGCGTACGAGCAGTCTGTCGATCATAGTTTATCACTCCAAAATCAATCCTATTGTATCATATCCATTGCAATTTTCCGGAATGTTTTATATGATTTGTGAAGAGGTGGTCATCATGTTCATACCCGTTGAAAAAAGCGCGGACAAAGAAACAAATTACCAGAAGTTATTGGAGACCCTCCCTTATTACCTGAATGCGGATGAACCGTGGTATACGACCCTGTCGAACGCGGCGGGGATCATCGATTATTTCCTGGACGATGTCAACTGGGTCGGCTTTTACATCCGCGAAGAGTCCCAGCTTTTCCTGGGCCCCTTCCAGGGACTTCCGGCCTGCACGAAGATTTTCTTTGGACGCGGGGTCTGCGGCACGGCCGCTGAAAAGGGTGAGACGGTGGTCGTCAGGGACGTGGATGCCTTTGAAGGCCACATCGCCTGCGATTCGAACTCCAAAAGCGAGATCGTCGTCCCCCTCTTCAAATCGGGCGTCCTCTTCGGTGTCCTGGATATCGACAGCCCCGAAGAAGCACGGTTTGATGCGACCGACCGACTGGCCCTTGAAAAGGTCGCAAGGGTTATTGTTGACAACCTGTCCTGAGTATCATATAATACTTGCGCATGCGTTTTAAAGGCAGCTACATGGCAGGTTTCAAGACCGCCGGACAATCCGTGAGAATCGGGCGCTTAGTACCCTCAGCTGACGAGGTGAAACGCATAAATTGTCCAGCCCTTGAAAGTTCCATGCACTTCTTTTTACCGCAAATATGAGAAAAAGGAGGAAATCGTATGTCTCGATATACCGGACCCCAATGGAAAGTTTCCCGCCGTCTTAAGTATTCGACGCTCGAAACCGGAAAAGATATCGGCAAACGTCCCTATCCCCCAGGTCAACACGGCCAAGGCCGCTCCAAAGTCAGTGAGTACGGCACCCAGCTTCAAGAGAAACAGAAGGTGCGCTTCACCTATGGAGTGAATGAACGTCAATTCAAGAAAACGTTCAACGAAGCCAAAAAGATGGAAGGCCGCCAAGGTGAGAACTTCCTGTTCCTGCTTGAAAGCCGCCTTGACAATCTTGTCTACCGTTCAGGCCTCGCCCGCACCCGCCGTCAGGCACGCCAGCTTGTGGCGCATGGGCACCTCGAAGTGGACGGCAAGAAAGTCGATATCCCATCGTACCTCGTGAAACCCGGACAGACCGTCGCGATGAAAGAGAAGTCCAAGGACCTCGCCATCGTCAAGGACGCTCTCGAATCCGTCGTCGAACGACTTGACTTCATCGATTTCAACGATGAGAAAAAAGCGTTCACCTTCAAGCGTTATCCTGAACGTCGTGAGTTTCTCACCGACATCAAGGAAAACCTTATTGTTGAATTCTACAACCGTTAATGCATTCAACCGAAAGCACGGACCGATTCAGTCCGTGCTTTTTTTATGCTTTTTTCCTGAATACCGCAATAAAAAACCCCATCCGGACCGGATGGGGTAGGATTGACCGGGTTGCTATTTCTTGGTGGCGGCCTCGACAAGGGTGAGGAAACTTTTCGGGTCGAGGGAGGCTCCGCCTACAAGGGCGCCATCGATGTTTTCCTGTGCTAGAAGCTCATCGATGTTCGCCGGCTTGACGCTGCCGCCATAAAGGATGCGGGTCGCATCCCCGACGGATGGGTCGTAAAGGGCGGACAAGGTCTCGCGGATCATTCGGATGGTCTCTTCGGCCTGTTCGCTTGTGGCGGTCTTGCCCGTGCCGATGGCCCAGATGGGCTCATAGGCGATGACCAGGGATTTGACCTGTTCGCTGCCAAGGCCTTTGAGGGCCTTGTTGACCTGGCCTTTTACAAAGATGTCGGTCTCGCCCGCTTCACGGGTCTCAAGCGCTTCGCCGACGCAGAGGATCGGGGTGATCCCATAGCGGAAGGCCTGGTGGAGTTTCTTGTTGACGCGTTCATCGGTGTCGTTGAACATCGCACGACGCTCGCTGTGGCCGATGATGACGTATTCGACGCCGAGGTTTTCAAGGACCGCGGCGGAGGTTTCTCCGGTAAAGGCGCCTTCGGTCTTCTCGTGCATGTTCTGGGCGCCGATGCGAAGGTTGTCCCCCTGTCTTTTCACGAGATCCCTCAGGATCGGGTCCTGTGGCGCGATCACGGTGTCGACGTATTCTTTTTCAGGGACTTCCTGGTTGACGCTATAAATGAATTGCAGCGCTTCATCACGGGTCTTGTGCATTTTCCAGTTGCCTGCGATTACAGGTTTACGCATGGTTTTTCACCTACTCCAATAGTCTAGATATTTCTTCGATGGCTTCTTGTGCGTCATCGCCTTCGGCTTTGACAACCACGTTTTCGCCCGCGGGTACAGCGAGGCTCATAAGCCCGAGGACGCTTTTCGCATCCACGGTCTTGTCCGCGTATTCAAGGCTCACATTGGACTCGTATTCGCTGGCCAGATGGACAAGCTTCGAAGCCAGTACCGCATGAAGGCCTTCAGTACTTTGGATAACCAATTCCTTCTTCATCACATACTCCCTTCTTTCATCTACAGTTCATCGACGCAATCGATGCCCGGGAGACTCTTGCCTTCCAGATACTCGAGGCTCGCCCCTCCACCGGTTGAAATGTGCGTGATCTTGTTTTCATACCCGAGGGAAATGGCGGCTGCGGCGCTATCGCCACCACCAAGAATGGTGGTTGTATTCTCAAGGGTTGAGAGTTTTTCAAGAATGCCGAGGGTGCCCTTGGCGAAATTCTCGAACTCGAACACGCCGACCGGGCCGTTCCAGACGACCGTCCGGGCGTTTTCAAGGATTTCCTCGTATTTTTCCAAGGTCTTCGGTCCGATATCAAGGCCTTGTTCGCCTTTCTTGATGTCGTCCATGGCCGCAATCCGGATGGGCGCATCGTTGCTGAATTCCTTGGTCACCTTGAAGTCGACGGGAAGGTAAAGCTTGCCTTCGGCCTCTTCAAGAAGCTCCTTGGCGAGTCCGATCTTGTCTTCTTCGACAAGGCTATCACCGGTCTCGAGACCTTTGGCACGCATGAGGGTGTAGCTCATGCCACCGCCGATCAGGACCATGTCCGCCTTCTTGAGAAGGTTGCGGATGACGCCGATCTTGTCGCTGACCTTGGCGCCGCCTAAAATGGCGATAAAGGGGCGGGTCGGGTTCGAGACGGCCCCACCGATGAACTTGATCTCCTTTTCAAGGAGCAGTCCGGCAGCGACCTCGTCCATGTTTTTCGCGATGCCGACGTTCGAGGCATGCTCACGGTGGGCGGTGCCGAATGCGTCGTTCACAAAGACATCGCCGAGGGACGCCCAGTATTTTCCGAGTTCAGGGTCGTTCTTGCTTTCCTTCTTGCCATCGACATCCTCAAAGCGGGTGTTCTCGATCATGAGCACATCCCCGTCTTTCATCGTGCCGATCGCTTCTTCGAGTGCCTTGCCTCTGGTTTCTGGCACAAAGGTAACGGATGTGCCGAGTTTCTCAGAAAGCGCGTCGCTGACAGGTTTCAGGCTCTTGCCCTCCTTGTCAGCCTCTTCTTTGATGCGGCCAAGGTGTGAAAGCAGGATCACTTTTCCTTTTTTGTCAATCAACTGCTGAATGGTAGGGAGCGCTTGACGGATGCGGTTGTCATCCGTGATGCGTCCGTTTTCCATCGGTACGTTGAAGTCGACCCGTACGAGGACCTTCTTACCAGTGACTTCGATGTCACGTATTGTCTTTTTAGCCATTCGATAAACTCCTTTATCTCATTTTAATCCATCTTCATTATACTAAATTAAGTGGTCTAATTCTATCAATGCGTGAATGTGTAAGCATTTTCTTTTTTAAAAAACGTTTACATAAAAACGACCGCCAGCGATGGCGGTCATAGCATTTGCAGCAGCTGTGCGGTTTTCAAGTGCCTGTGCATCAGTTTTTTGTAGGGGACGTTCACGGTCTTGATCGACAGGTCCTTGAAGATCAGCTCGCACGATGAATCGGTTTTCTTCCGGATGGAAAGGACGCTATGGTAATTGATGCAAACGGCGTTTAAGTCCCGGATGTTGGTGCTCATGTACAGGCACGTCGCCTCGTCGACATAGATGGGCACGTTGTTCTTGAGGGCGTAGGTCTCGCGCAGGGTCTTGATCCGTGCGTCGTAGGTCGCCAGTTCCTTCTCAAGGAGTTTGTTCAGGAACTGTTTCATGCCCATCTTCCGGATGCTCGCTTTATCCTGGGTCTTCACCAAGAGTCCTTGTTCGACCCTTTCCATGTATTGCATGCCACCACCTCCACCCCCAGTATATTAAAAACCGCTTGATTAAGGGATGTGTGAACATGAAAAAATGAAGAGGATATTGAACCAGGAAAAAGGCGACCTCGACGGTCGCCTGGAATTCGGTTATTTGCGCTTGTTCTGCTTGTCGACAAGACCGGTCTTGTCCTTGTCGTCGCGGATCCTGAGTTCGCTGTCCGGATCGAAGAAGTGGACTTTGTTCATGTCGAAGGCGAGTTCGAGCTCATCGCCCATCTTGATGTCGTCACGGGCTGTGACGCGGGCAACGATCTCCTTGTCGCCGATCTTCGCATAGATGTTGGTCTCGGCCCCAAGAAGCTCGGAGACTTCGACCTTGAGCTTGACATGCGAATCCTTGTAGGTCTCAAGCACGATGTTCTCATCGTGGATGTCTTCAGGACGGATGCCCATGATGAGGGGTTGGCCTTCATAGCCTTTGTCCTTGAGGACCTTCAGTTTTCCTTGCGGCACTTTGACACGGACGTTCTCGCTTTCGAAGAAACCGTCGTCCTTGAGCTTGCCGTGGACGAAGTTCATCGCCGGGGTGCCGATGAAACCGCCCACGAAGACGTTGTTCGGGTAGTCGTAGATCTCCTTTGGCACACCGACTTGTTGGATGTAGCCGTCGTTCATGATGACGATGCGGTCGGC
The DNA here is from genome assembly GCA_046538775.1 of Candidatus Izemoplasmataceae bacterium. GTDB lineage: Bacteria > Bacillota_I > Bacilli_A > Izemoplasmatales > Izemoplasmataceae > M55B118. The sequence continues at coordinate 7,075 of JBKHIE010000005.1, read as the reverse complement.
CATGGTCATCGCTTCGATCTGGTCATGGGTGACGTAGATCGTGGTCGTCTTGATGCGTTTGTGCAGCTTGATGATTTCCGCACGCATCTGGACACGGAGTTTCGCATCGAGGTTCGAGAGGGGTTCGTCCATCAGGAACACATTGGCGTCACGCACAATGGCGCGACCCAGGGCGACACGTTGTTTCTGCCCGCCGGACAACGCCTTGGGCTTGCGGTCGAGGTACGCTTCAAGGCCGAGGATCTTGGCGGCTTCCTTGACACGCTCGTCGATGTCGTCTTTCGGGAATTTACGCAGTTTCAAGCTGAAGGCCATGTTGTCATAGACCGTCATGTGCGGATAAAGCGCATACGACTGGAACACCATCGCGATGTCGCGGTCTTTCGGCTGGACGTCGTTGACGCGGACGTCGTCGATGTAGAGGTCGCCATCGGTGATGTCCTCAAGGCCTGCGACCATGCGCAAGGTGGTGGACTTACCGCAACCGGAAGGTCCGACGAGGACGATGAATTCGTCGTCGTCGACATGGAGGTTGAAATCATCAACCGCGAGGACGTCGCCTTCGTATACTTTCTTAAGTTCGCTGAATCTTAACTGGGCCATAAAAAGTCTCCTTTATTGTATGTTTGATTTTGGATGCTGACTCACTATTCAAAGTATACACAAAAAAAGTGCCCGAGAGTATGGGCACTTTGCACAAATCAGACCATTTTGTAGACGCTATAGAGAATGAAAAGGCCTTTGAACGTCTTGACGTCGATCCCGGTGACACGGGTGATGTGTTCGAGTCGGTAAAGCATGGTGTTTCGATGGATGTAGAGGTTCTTCGCGGCGGTGGATAGGATCATGTTGGCGCTCGCAAGGGCCAGTACGGTCGTGATATCGGTCTGGGAGAGGCGTGTGTTCAACCGCTCTTTAAGGGTGGAAAAAAGGTCGGGTTGGTGTCTTCGTCCCTGGATGAGTGCGGTCTCGATGTCGTAATACCCCGGTTTTAACGCTTCAATGAGCGGAAGCCACATCGGCTTTTCCAGCAGGGCGTAAGCCTGCTCGGGCATGACAAGCAGGGTGAAATGGAGTTGGAAATCCGTGACCAGCAAATCATGCAGGTCTTCAAGCGGCAGGGGGATGCTTTCCTGTTCGACCCTAAAAAGCAGATGGGTGGTGTCCGACTCGATTTTGACCATGTAGGGATAGAGGCTCACAAGCAGGTCCTCGACCATCGGGCTTGGTTCATTCCATTGTAGATGCACCATCAGTGTCTGCATGTTCTCACCTGGCTTTCAAAGCCATTATACCAAATCGGAGGCGCTTTTGATAGAAGGGTCCTTAAAAAAGAAGCGGCCAGGGGCCGCTTCCATTCAATCAGAGGGATTCGTAATGGTCCGCGAGGGCTTCAGGTGTGAAACCGAGCGCATCGAGGACGTCCTCTCCGGGTGCGCTCAGACCGAACCGTTCGAGGCCGTAGACGTTGGAGGCGTAGCGGTACCAGCTTTGCGGGGACCCGAGTTCGACCGCGAGGCGTTTGGTGACGCTGCTTGGAAGGATCCGTTCACGGACCGCCTCCGGCTGGGCGTTGAAAAGTTCCTGGGACGGCATGGAGACGACCCGGACGTTGATGCCTTTTTCGCTGAGCTTCTCCTGCGCCTTGATGGCGAGTTCGACTTCGCTGCCCGTTGCGATCAGTATGCCTTCGAAGTCTTCCTTGTCGCTGGCGATGTAGGCCCCTTGCTTGAAGGCTTCATAGCTGACATCGTTCAAGGTCTCGACATCCTGACGCGTGAGCACGATGGCGGTCGGTGTGTCCTTCGCTTCAAGGGCGAAGCGGAGGGCATGCCTGACCTCCTTGGCGTTGGCGGGTCTCAAGGTGTTCATGTTCGGGGTCGCCCTGAAGACCGAGAGCTGTTCGATCGGTTCGTGGGTCGGTCCGTCCTCGCCGACGGCGACGGAGTCATGGGTGAAGATGAATGTCGCTGGGAGGTGTTGGAGGGCCGAGAGGCGAAGGGCCGGTTTCATGTAGTCGCTGAAGATCATGAAGCCGCCGCTGTAGGCGCGCATGCCGTGAAGGGTGAGCCCGTTCACGATCGCGGCCATCGCATGTTCGCGGACGCCGAAATTGATGTTGCGGCCCTTCAGGTTCTTCACCGTGAAGTTTCCGTCCGGACCGGTGACCTTGGTGCTCGATGAAAGGTCCGCAGACCCGCCGATCATGGCCGGGATTTGTTCGCTGATGGCATCGAGCAATTCGCCCATGGTCTTACGCGTCGCTTCTTTCGTACCGATGGGCGCATCGCCGAAGAGGGTGTCGAAATCAAGGTCGATGGTGCCATCGATGATGGACTTGAGGGCCTTGTAATCTTCGGGGTGTTTCGCCTCATAGGTTTTCATGGTTTCTTTCCAGGCTTCCAGGGCTTCATCGCCCCGGGCCTTGAATGTCTTTTCAAAGTCCTCATAGGAAGACTTCGGCACTTCGAACTTGCCATACGGGTAATCGAAGGCCTTGCGAAGCTTGTCGGCCTCTTCCTCGCCTACCGGTTTTCCATGCGCGGTGTTGGTTCCGGCGACGGACGACTTATAGCCGATGATGCTCTTGATCTCGATGAAACTCGGCTTGTCTTGATTCTTAGCCTTATCAATCGCTTTTGAGACAGCCTTCAGGTCATTGGCGTCGTCGACGCGCTGGTAGGCAAAGCCGATGGCTTCCACTTTTTTCTCAGTGTCTTCACTGTAGGCGTCTTCAACGGGACCATCGAGCTGGACATCGTTGGAGTCGTAGAGGACGATGAGCCGGTTCAGCCCGAGATGGCCGGCAAGCGAGAGGGCTTCCTGGGCGACACCTTCCTGAAGGTCGCCATCCCCGGCGAGGGTGTAGGTGTAGTGGTCGACGACGTCGAGCCCTTCCTTGTTGAAGCGTGCGCGGAGGTTCGCCTCGGCGATCGCCATGCCGACCGACATGGCGATGCCTTGACCGAGCGGTCCGGTCGTGGCTTCGACTCCGTCGGTGAGGCCGTATTCAGGATGACCGGGCGTGATGGAACCGCGCTGTCTGAAACCTTTCAAGTCATCCAACGTGACATTGTAGCCCACAAGATGGTTCAAGGCGTAAAGGAGCGCCGAACCATGGCCTGCAGACAAGACGAAACGGTCCCGGTCGAACCAGTCGCTCTTCTTGGGTGTGGCCTTCATGTGTTCTTTGAATAGTTGATACACAACGGGAGCGGCGCCAAGGACAATCCCCGGATGCCCGCTCTGGGCTTCATTCGTCTGGTCGAGTCCTAAGAAGCGAAGTGTGTTGATCGTAGTGTTCATGGTATCTACCTCTTCTTTCATAGTTTAGGATCGCTCATACTTATTATAACGTAAAGCATGGCTTTCAAAAAGCAAAGCAGCTTCTGAAAGTGTTTTTGACTTTCGGTTCCCAAAGGAAGGTTCTGGATGGAAATGCCGTTTGGTCAGGAGAAAAGGGTCCCGGCTTAGCCGATGGACCCTTCCATTTCAAGTTTGATCAGTTGATTGAGCTCGACGGCGTATTCCATCGGCAGTTCTTTTGCGAACGGTTCGATGAAGCCCATGATGATCATCTCGGTCGCCTCTTCTTCGGTGAGCCCGCGACTCATGAGGTAAAAGAGCTGTTCTTCGCTCACTTTCGAGACGCTCGCCTCATGCTGGACCTGGGCTTCGTTGTTCTTGACGATGTTGAAGGGGAGCGTGTCCGATGTGCTCTCCCCGTCCAGGATGATGGTGTCGCATTCGACGTTGCTCTTGGCGCCGGTCGCGCCCTTGGTGTGGTGGATGAGCCCGCGGTAGTTGACCCTGCCGCCTTTGGCGCTCATCGATTTCGATGTGATGGAGCTTGTCGTGTCCTTGCCGATGTGGATCATCTTGGCACCGGTGTCCTGATGCATGTTCTTGCCCGCAAAGGCGATGGAGATGGTCGTGCCCTTGGCCCGGTCGCCTTTTAAGATGCAAGTGGGGTATTTCATGTTGATGCCGCTTCCGATGTTGCCATCGACCCATTCCATATGGGCGTCCTCCTCGACGAGGGCGCGCTTGGTGACGAGGTTCACGATGTTCGCGGCCCAGTTCTGGATGGTGGTATACCGGCAGTGGCCGCCTTTCCTGACAAAGATCTCGACCGTCGCCGCATGCAGGGAATGGGTGGTGTAGATCGGGGCCGTGCAGCCTTCGACGTAGTGGAGGCTTGCGCCTTCATCGACGATGATGAGGGTGCGTTCGAACTGGCCCATCTGTTCGCTGTTGATGCGGAAATAGCTTTGAAGGGGCTTGTCGACCTTGACACCCTTCGGTACATAGATGAAGGATCCGCCACTCCATACGGCACTGTTGAGCGCCGCATATTTGTTGTCGTTGTTGGCGACGACCTGGGCGAAATACTCTTTGAAGAGTTCGGGGTATTCCCTGAGTGCGGTGTCGGTGTCGGTGAAGATGACGCCCTCTTTTTCGAGTTCCTCCATGGTCGAATGGTAGACGACCTCGCTTTCGAACTGGGCGCCCACACCGGCCAGGAATTCACGTTCCGCTTCCGGGATGCCGAGCTTGTCGAACGTCTCCTTGATTTCATCGGGGACGTCATCCCAGGAGCGTTCGCTTCTTTCGGAGGGCTTGACGTAGTAGGTGATGTCGTCGAAGTTGATCCCGGAGAGGTCCGGTCCCCAGGTGGGGTTCGGGATGGTCTTGAAGTTCTCATAGGCCTGGAGCCTGAAATCGAGCATCCACCGGGGTTCTTCTTTGATCTTCGAGATGTCGCGGACAATCTTCTCAGTCAGGCCTTTTCCTGTATCATAGACGGATTGGGTCTCGGTTTTGAAGCCGTACTTGTAATCACCGATGATCCGTTCGATTTCTTTTTTGGTGTCGCTCATAATTCCACCTTCTATTTGAGTGTGTTTTGAAACGCCTTCCAGGCGATCGAGGCGCATTTGATCCGGGCGGGGAACTGCCTGACGCCCTGATAGGCGATCGCGTCCTCCATATCGATGGATTCATCGAAGGGCTTGTCCATCAGCATCAACAAGTAATTCTCCGCGATTTTTTCAGCGTCCTCGACCGTCTTCCCCTTGAGCAGCTCCGAGAGGACGCTCGCCGATGAGCAGCAGATGGAACACCCGCTGCCTTCATGACGGATGTCCTTGACGATGCCGTCCTCGACTTTGGTCTGGATGGTGATGTCGTCGCCGCAGCTCGGGTTCTTGATGTGTTCGCTCTTATAGGACGGGTCGTCTTTCAACCCTTTGTTACGGGGGTTTTTATAGTGGTCCATGATGATCTGGCGGTAAAGGTTTTCAAGGTTTCGCATGGGTGACCTCCTAAAATCCGACGGATGTGAAGAAATCGCGGGCGCGCTTGATGCTGTCGATGAAACGGTCCGCATCGCTTTTTGAATTGTAAAGGTACATGGATGCGCGTAGCGTCGCGATGACATCTAGGAATCTCATGACCGGCTGGGCGCAGTGATGGCCCGCCCGGAGGGCGACGTTATCCTCATCGAAGAAAGTGACTGCATCATGCGGATGGACGCCGTCGATGTTGAAGGTGATGATGCCGGTCTCGCAGGTGGGGTTGTAGACGGTGATGCCTTCAAGCTTGGAAAGTTGTTCCATCGTGTAGGCATGCAGGGTTTGTTCGTGGGCGATGATCGCGGGCATGCCGATTGCATTCAGATAATCCACCGCGGCCCCGAGTCCGATGACTTCCGCGATGGGCGGGGTTCCGGTCTCGAACTTATAGGGGGTATCCTTCCAACTCGCATCGTGAAGCTCGGCGATGTCGACCATGTCGCCCCCGTATTCAAGGGGTTCGAGCCGGTCGAGCAGGCTTTTTTTGCCATATAGGACGCCGATGCCTGTGGGCCCGAGCATCTTGTGGCCTGAAAACGCCAGGAAATCGCAATCGAGCGCCCTGACATCGATCACTTCGTGCGGGGCCATCTGCGCGGCGTCGACACTGACGATCGCGCCTTTTTCATGGGCGAGCGGGATGATTTTTGAAAGCGGGGTCTTGTAGCCGAGGACGTTGGAGACGCCGGTGAGCGCGACCACTTTCGTCTTGTCGGACAGTACAGATTTGAAGTTTTCAGTAGTGATGCGTCCCGCTTCGGTAAGGGGCACGTATCTCAGCTTGGCGCCTTTCCGCCTGGCAAGCTGTTGCCAGGGAAGGAGGTGCGAATGGTGTTCGAGTTCGCTCACGATGATTTCATCACCGGCATCGATGTTCGTCTCATACATCCGTGCGAGCATGTTGAGGGCACTCGAAGCGCCGCGGGTGAAGATGACTTCCTCGAAATCGGCGCCTATGAACCGGGCGATCTTCTCACGCGATTGTTCGTAGGCTTCCGTCGCCTTATGACTGAGTTCATAGACACCCCTATGGACATTGACGGGCATCGTTTCATAGTAGTCGGTCATGGTGCTGATGACCGTTTTTGGCGTAAGCGAAGAAGCCGCCGTGTCCAGATAGACAAGGTCCTTGGTCTTGAAGACTGGAAAATCCTTTTTCAGATCAAGGAGTCGCATGGAATCACCTCGAATGCGTTTTTCTCTCAAGCAGTGTCGACAGATGGTCGTTCAAGGTCTCATTGCCGAGGGCTTTTTCAAAGGGGGCCAGGAATCCGTGGATGATGAGTTCTTCCGCCCGCGCCTTGGTAAGGCCGCGGCTCATGAGGTAGTATAGCTGTTCCTCGTCGATCTGGCCGATGGCGGCGCCGTGGGAGGCTTCGACATCGAACTCATCGATGAGCAGGAACGGGTTCGCATCGAGACGCGCGTGCTTGGAGAGGACGATGCCATAGTTGTTCTGGCGGGCGTTGCTGCCTTTTTGGCCCTTGCCGATCTTGCCGGTGCCCTCGAACACGAGGAAACTCTCGTCCTGGGCGACACCGTAATGGTTGATGTGGCCTTCGGTCTGTCTTGCCTGATGGTCGATCAGGGTCTTCACAATGACTTCCTGATGGTGGCTTGTCAGGGCGACCACATCGGTGGTGGCGTTCGCGCCGAGGCCTTTTAGGTGGACGGTGGTGTCATGGGCGGTCTTCGCGTCCCCGAACTGGGCGAGGGTGTAG
>JBKHIE010000063.1:0-8600 GCA_046538775.1 Candidatus Izemoplasmataceae bacterium | reverse complement strand
GAAAAAAAAGAAAATCGTCCCACCCTATAAGCGCAGTGCGGATATCGAACCCTTCCAACTCTATGAGATCGTAGAAGAGGAAGAAGCGGCCAAGAAAGGGTATCAGCACCGCCATTTCGTGTCGCCCATTTTCGGTGAGCACGTGAAGGATGAAGTGGTTCTCCCCATTAAGACCAAGCGCAATCAGGACCTCAACAAGCTCGACCCGTTTAGAACCAAGCCCAGACTGACCAAGGATGAGAGGATTCGGAAATACGGCACCGCCTATCCCGAATTCGACCTTGTCCGGGGCCGTAACCTCAATGAAGCCATGGGAAACACCAAGCTTGGCAGGCGTGGTGCCAATGGCGACGAAGACGCGCCCAGAATCACCGAAGCCGCCATCATTGACCACGAAAAAGACGATGCGGTCACACCGCTTCGCACAGAGGAAGGACGCACCATCGAGGATTTCAGACACCGTCCTACCCCACGTGCAGATGAAACCGTCGTCAAGCGCGAACCAAAACCCCGGCAAGAATCCGCTGAATCGGAGTCAAGCAGCGTAGCGGCCTTGAGAAGGGCCGCGACCAAATCCACTCCCTCCAAGCCCGAAAGCGCCTCTCAGGACAAAAGCCCCGAAGACGAACCGCTTGAGACGCCTCATGAATCCGAAGCCGAGCACAGGACTTTCCAGGAAGAACCAAAGACGGATGCCACCGGGCCCGCGCCGGATTCTTCCGATGATGAAGACCATGAACCATCCGTAAAACAAGAAAAGGACGCCTCGAATAAGACCGTGACCAAGGGATCAAAGACATACGATGCCTATCAGATTCCACCGGTCAGCCTGTTAAGCGAGCCTGAAAGTGACGCCCCGGACCTCAGTGAATCCATCGAGCGCCAGACCAATATCATCAATGAGACCTTCGCGGAATTCGGTGTGGGCGCCCGTGTCTACGACAAGACACAGGGCCCCAGTGTCACCCGCTATGAGATCGCGGTGGAACGCGGGGTCAAACTCAATAAGATCACCAATCTCTATGACAACCTGAAAATGGCCCTCGCAGCCAAACGCATCCGCATCGAAGCGCCGATCCCGGGCAAACGCACGGTGGGCATTGAAGTGCCCAATGAAAAACCAAGAACGGTCCATTTCATCGAAATCACCAACCGTTCCATGTTCAAGAATGCCTCGATGCCTCTGACCATCGCCCTGGGTCTTGACATAGACGGGAATCCGATCTATGCGCCGATCCGCTCCATGCCGCATGGGTTGATTGCCGGTCAGACCGGAAGCGGTAAGAGCGTATGCATCAATACCGTCCTCATGAGCCTCCTACTCAAAAACAAACCGAACGATCTGAAACTCATGCTGATTGATCCCAAGATGGTCGAGCTGTCCCATTACAACGACCTCCCCCATCTGATCACCCCGGTCATCACCGATGCCAAGGCGGCGACCGCGGGATTGAAATGGGTCGTCGAAGAGATGGAGAGACGATTCAAGTCGTTCTCGACCGTCCAGGCCCGTGACATCGATGCCTACAATGGCAAGATGGAGAACGAAAGCGACAAGCTACCCTACATCGTGATCGTCGTCGACGAACTCGCGGACCTTATGATGGTGGCTTCCCAACATGTCGAAGAATCCATCATGCGCATCACACAAAAAGCACGCGCATGCGGCATTCATCTGCTTGTGGCGACACAACGCCCCTCGACCGATGTCGTGAAGGGGACCATCAAGTCGAACATTCCCACCCGGATCGCATTCAGCGTCTCCTCTCACATCGATTCCCAGACCATCCTAGACAGCAGCGGGGCCGAGACATTGCTTGGCCGGGGGGACATGCTCTTTCACCAAAGCGGACAGAGCAAAGTGCGTCTCCAGGGTGCGTTTGTCAGTGATACCGATATCGAGACCATAACCGGATTCATCAAGAACCAAGCAGAACCGAACTATCTCTTCAAGGAAGACGCCCTGCTTAAAAACGCCAACAAGCAGTTTGAATACGACGAGTTGCTTGAAGATGTCGCTCATTTCGTCGTCCAAAAACAAGAGGCGAGCATCAACAAGATCTCAAAAGAATTCTCCATCGGGTTCAACCGGGCCCAAAGCATCGTTGAATCCCTTGAAGCCGCAGGCATCGTTTCAGGGAATCTCGGTTCAAAAGCGCGCACTGTTTTGATCACCGAGGATGAAATCGGCACCTATCTTGACAATCTCGGGTGATTGCTATGAATGAACCTAAACCGATCGGTCCGTTTTTTGATGACGACCGATGGCAAAAAAAGAATGCATACATGAATCAAAAACGGTTCAGAAAAGCGCGGCTCAAGATGACGGCTGCGCTTTTCAGCGCTTTTCTGATCCTCGCCATTCCCTATTTCCGGGAACGTTATATTGACTTCAACTCCCTATACAATACGCGGTTGAGTGATTTCACATTGTTCGACGGGCTCCTCCCGCCGGGCACCGAGTTCTTTCTCTTTGAGATTCGCATCTTTCTGGTGTTCATCGCTTTAGTGTTCCTTTATGTGCTGGTCATGTTTTCTCAGATGCGGCGTCTTAAGGACCGTCCAAACGAAGAGGACTATGAGGATTTCAAACGGTTATACAACCGGTTCGACGTCCTGGTGTTCATCGTCCACCTCATGGCGCTTTACATGGTCATGAATGCTTTTTTCTTCTCGGCGGCGACCATATCAGGCAGGAGCATGGAGCCGACGTTGCATGACGGTGACAATGTGGTGATGGTTCATATCGACGAACAGTATGATCGTTATGACCTCGTGGTCGTCCGCCCGGAAAGTGTCGACCAGGAATTCTTCATCAAGCGGCTGATCGGTCTGCCTGGTGAGACGGTGCGCTTGGATGCGGACGGCGTTTCGATTGATGGCACCCTCATCGATGAGGCCTATCTCTCAAACGGAATCGAGACGGAGTGTCCGCCTTCCGCTGGAGAAAGACCCCCGTCGTGTTCATGGGACCTGGGTCCGAACGAGTACTTCCTGTTGGGTGACAACCGGGAGAATTCCATGGATTCAAGACATCTTGGGGCTTTTGACAAGTCACAGTTATACGGGCAGGTCCAGTACCGCCTCTTGCCGCTTGATTCGCTAGGGAAGGTGGAATAGCCATGGCCGAGATACAGTACTATCCGGGACACATGGAAAAGACCAGACGGGAGATCCAAAACCGTCTTGACATCATCGATATCGTATTTGAGATTGTGGATGCCCGGGCGCCCTTTTCCACCCAGCATCCCGATATCACGACCATCGTCAAGAACAAACCGAGACTGATGCTCATCAACAAGTCCGACCTTGCGGATGAAAGGGCCCTGGACGGGTTTGAGAAACATTACCGTGAACTCGGCTTTGAAACCATCCGGATCAATGCACGAAGCGGGAAGAATGTCCGTGAAATCCTTCCCGCGGCCAGACGGATGCTTGAAGGCATGTTCAGCAAGGAGAAAAGCCGGGGCCGTGAAGAACGGCCGATACGGGCCTTGATCCTCGGCATTCCGAACGTCGGTAAATCGACCTTGATCAACCGCCTGGTCGACAAGCGGGTCACCAGGGTCGGGGACCGGCCCGGCATCACCCGCCACTTGCAGACCATCAGGGTCCACAAGGCCCTTGAGCTGTTGGACACTCCGGGTGTGCTTCCACCCAAGATCACCCCAAAGGAAAGAGCCCTTAAACTCGCGCTCCTAGGGGCGATCAAGGACCATCTTGTCCCAAGGGACGAAGTGGTGCTTTATGGGTTTGACATCCTGCTTAGACATTATAAGGAAGCGTTTGAAGCCCGCTATGATGTCGTCTTTGATTCGGACGACCCGATGGTCATCTTCGAGAAGATCGGAACCCGGATCGGAGCTTTGAAAAAAGGGGGCGTGGTCGATTACGACAAGGTCATGGACCGCTTCCTTCACGATTTCCGTCACCAACAATTTGGACGCCTCACGCTCGAGAGGGCGGATGACGACGATGTATGATTACGAGCAAAAGGCCTTGGCACAAGGCTACAAGCACATCGCCGGGTGCGACGAGGTCGGACGCGGCCCCTTGGCGGGCCCGCTTGTCGCGGCGGCTGTCGTCTTGGACCCGGACCATCCCATCGAGGGGCTTAACGACTCCAAACAATTGAGTGAAAAGAAACGCGACGCGCTTGCAAAGGAAATCAAGATTTCAGCCCTTTCTTATGCCATCATCCATATAGAGCCCGAGGAAGTCGACCGGCTAAATGTCTATAAGGCATCCCAGGTCGCGATGCGGCGGGCTGTCCGCAAGCTTGGCAAATGGGATTATGTCTTGAGTGACGCCATCCCCATACCGGGCCTTGATGTACCGGTCGAGCCCATTGTGAAAGGGGATGCCAAGAGCGCCTCCATCGCGGCGGCGTCCATCCTCGCCAAAGTCAGCCGGGACGCCTACATGGTGGGCATCTCGAAAGATTACCCTGAATACGGTTTTGAAGCGCATAAGGGCTATCCCACAAGGAAACACCTTGAAGCGCTTGAAACCTACGGCATCATCGCCGAGCACAGAAGAAGTTACGCCCCCGTTAAAAACATACTGAACAAGCAACAATCCCTTGATATAGGAGAATGAAACCATGGAACTGACCAAAGAAGCGCTGTTAAAAAAAGACCTTGAGGGCAAGGTCATCATCTTCAAGACCGATACGGTCTATGGCATCGGCGCCCTCCTTAACGATGAAGCGGCGATTGAACGCATCTATGCGATCAAGAAAAGAGACAAGAAAAACCCCCTTGCGGTGCTTGTCGATAATGAAGAGACCGCAAGGCGGCTTGTAAAGGAACCTTCCAAGGTGCTGCCTTTTATGAGAAAGTATTGGCCCGGAGCGCTCACCCTCGTCACCAGGAAAAGCGATGAAGTGAGCGACAGTGTGACCCGGGGGAAAGACACTGTCGGTATCCGGATGCCGGATGATCCGGATGCGCTTTCGATTCTTTCGCATTTCGGACCGATGGCCGTGACGAGCCTCAACCTGTCGAGCGAACCTCCGGTACTCAATTATCAGGATGCGCTTGCGTTTAAGGCGTCTGTCGATTATATTGTCAAGGGGAATGACCTTGACTCGATTGCTTCAACCGTTTATGATGTTGACCGGGACGTCGTGTTGCGCCAAGGATCGATCACAGTCGATCCGGACGCATGATAATATAGTGATTCCATTGTCTTTTGAACCTTTTTTGATATAATGGATAAGTAGAAAAACAATGAGGTGTTTGTATGAAAGTAGCGATCGGGTCCGACCATGCCGGATTTGAACTCAAGGAGAAAATCCTGAGACATCTGAAGGACCAGGGTGTTGATGTCAAGGACTATGGCACCTACAGTGAAGAAAGCATGGATTATAACGATGTCGCCCTTCAGGTCTCCCACGACGTGAGGGATGGGAAAATCGACCGTGGCATCCTGATGTGCGGGACCGGCATCGGCATGAGCATCCAGGCCAACAAGGTCGAAAGCATCCGTGCGGCTCATGTCCATGATGTCTTTTCTGCAAGGGATACACGCCGTCACAACGATTCCAACGTCCTCACCATGGGGGGACGCGTCCTTGGTGTCGAACTGGCGCAGATGATTGTCGACACATGGCTTGGCACCGAGTTCAGTGGTGAAGCGCGTCATGTCCGTCGTGTCAACAAGCTGACAAGCAAAAAATAGCATGAGGAACGGTGGCGACCATGCATGATAAAAAGTTCATCATCAAGCTGCTTGCGATTGCGACGAGTTTCATTTACGAAGCCCTCGCAGCCATCTTGGTGGGCTATCTGATCGGACGTGGTCTTGACTATCTTTTCTCATTGGATAGTGTATTCATCATCATCTTCATGGTTCTGGGCGCTTTGGCTGCGATCCGGAACCTGATGGTGAGAGTGTATCGACTGGGGGCTAAAGACGATGACTGAAAAAGCGTTCGTGAAAACATTTCTTTACGTCTGGATTTATGTGTTGCTCCTGGCAGGTGTTTTTTATTTTGCCTTTGATTACAAGTCGGCCTTAAGCTTCTTCTTGGGCTCTGCAGTGAGCGTCATGCTCATGAGCCACAATTATAAACGTACCATGAGGGCCGCACACAAGGACCCTGAATCCTTGAAGCGTGTGGCCATGGTGAATTATGCGTTCCGATACGCATTCTATATTCTCATTCTGGCTGTCGCGCACTTATCGGACGGTCTTGATATCATTTTTACATTCATAGGATTCCTGTCATTCAAGATAACCATGCTCATCAGCATGGCGATGGGACGAATTCACAAGGAGGGTTCGGACGATGCTTGATTTCTATAGCGGATTGAGCAGTTCGCTCAAGGCGTCCTTGATTGTGACGCTTGCACTGGCAATCATCGTTTACATATTGGGTAAAAAGGTCGCATCCATGGATCCGAAAGCTCCGATCAAAGGGCCGATGGTCATTGTCGTGATGGCTGTGGACATGCTCAACGACTTTGTGGAGGAGTTCTATGGAAGCCAGTGGCGCCGGTTTGCCCCGATTCTGCTTACGTTCCTACTGTTCTTGGCACTTGCGAACACCGCGAGCCTCTTCGGTCTTTCAACACCGCTTTCCAACATCAACGTGGCTTTGGGTTTCAGTTTCCTCGCCTTTGGAATCATCCAGGTCTCGGGCGTGATTGTAAGAGGCCCCATTCAACGGATCAAGGACCTGTCCTCACCGAACCCGGCGCTTTTGCCGCTCAATCTCCTGGGTGAATTATCAGCGCCGCTTGCGATGGGACTGCGTCTCTTTGGGAACCTGCTATCGGGTACCGTCATCGGCATCGTGGTCTTCAACCTTCTGAACAATGCATTGAGCGTGTTTGCGACGGCGTTTGTCATCCATCCGATCTTCAACATCGGTTTTGGACTGATCCAGGCGTTCGTCTACTTCATGCTACTGCTCGTGTTCCTCTCGATGGCCATCGAGGAACCCGAGGTTTAATGAGGCAATTCTTAAAATCATATAGATTTTCAAACAAACACTAAAGGATATTAGGAGGAATTACAATGGAAGTAGTATTCAACGAAGAATTCATCACCGCGCTTGCCATGTTAGGCGCAGGCATCGCGATGATTGCCGGGATCGGTCCCGGGATCGGTCAGGGATTCGCAGCCGGCAAGGCTGTTGAGGCGGTCGGCCGTCAACCTGAGGCCATCGGTAAAATCACGACCACCATGCTTGTCGGTCAAGCGATGGCAGAGACTACCGGACTTTACGCTTTGATTATCGCATTCGTACTGATCGGACAGTAACCACGGCATAAGAGAATGGAGGCAGCATGATGGAAGCTGTTGCACAAGCAATTCAAAAGCTCGTCGATATCGCTTTGGGAGTCGATCCCATCGAGATGCTCATCCAGGTCGCTGCGACACTGGTTCTCATTTTGGTGGTCAAGAAGTTTTTCTGGGAAAAGGTCACAACCTTTTTGGATGCACGGCGCGAGTTCATCAATCATGAACTCGAGGAAGCATCCGAAAAGAGCGAGGAAGCAAAATCCCTCAAACAGGATGCGGATGAAACCCTGAAAGACGCCCGGGATGAAGCCCAAAGCATCCTGGAGGCCGCCAAGACCCAGGCTGAGGACAAGAAGCGCACCATTGTATCCGAAGCCAAGAAAGAGGCGGACCAGATCAAGAAGAACGCCCGTAAGGACCTTGAGCAGGAAGTCGAGGTCGCACGCAACGAACTACGGGATGAGATTGTCGAGATCGCGAGCAGATTAAGCGAAAAAGCTATCAAGAAGCAGATCAGTAAAAAGGTGTACGAACGGTTGCTGGATGAAGCGATCGAAGAGGTACGGAAACAATGAGCGCGCTTAGCGAACAATACGCCGTCGCGCTTTTTGAGCTTGCGCTTGAAAAAGACGAGGCAAGCGATCTTGAAGATGCCTACCGGACCTTCATCGAAGGTCTCGATCAGGAGGCTCGAACGTTTTTCCGGCACCCCGGGGTCAAGACCGAGAAGAAAAAGGCGGTCATAGAAACCCTTGATGTACCCATCCTTTTGAAGCACTTCCTGTCCTTGCTTCTTGATAAGAACCGTTTTGATGAGATTGACGCCATATTTGAAAGTTTCAAGGGCATCCGTTCGAAAGCGGACCAGGAGATGCACATGGTCGTCTACAGCAAGAAGCCGCTTCCTGAGAAACGGCTTGAACAACTGAAAGAAGCGTATGCCAAGAAATACAACCGCACCATCTTCTTGGAAAACCGGATGGATGAATCCATCATCGGTGGTGTTCGATTCGAGTTCGATGGAAAAGTCATCGATGACACCATCAACAGCACGCTCAAGCAGTTTAAGAACCGATTGACTAAATAAGCAGGTGAAAGTATGAGCAAAATCAACGCGAACGAGATCAGCTCCCTGATCAAGGAGCAGATTTCCAAATACAGCAAAGAAATCAAAACCGAACATGTCGGGACCGTCATCAGCGTCGGGGATGGTATCGCACTTGTCCATGGTCTGGACGAAGCAATGAGTGGCGAACTCATCGAGTTTGACAACGGTGTCTTCGGCATGGCGCAGAACCTTGAAAGGGACCAGGTCGGGGTCATCATCCTCGATGAGTCCACCGAGATCA
>JBKHIE010000062.1:0-8604 GCA_046538775.1 Candidatus Izemoplasmataceae bacterium | reverse complement strand
TGTAAACCAGCATGAACAAGTTCGCAGTGAAAACTATACATGCCACATTTTGCATGTCTTGCTTCTTATATTCCAGGGGGCGTGTTATAATGATGGCACATCCAAAAACGAATGAGAGGTTGTTTACATGGTACTTTTAGCCTTTATCATCGGTGGGGTCGTTTTATTGGTCGCATCGATTAAAATAATGGACCGCATGTTAAAGCCGAACCCTTCCAAGGTGTTCTTCGCCCCGGTCACGCTGCTTGCGCTTGCGCTCACCATGTTCTCGATCACGGTGACCATCGGTGAAAGCAACGCCGCACTCTATACGATGTATGCAAGTTTCATCTTTTATCAGGTCAGCCTGATCGATTTCATTGTCGGGTATGTAAAATACCGGCGCGAGCGAGAGGATAAGCCTAAGCGCTGGTAGCAAGGAGGGCCAGATGGGCAAGCAAGGTCTGATGGTTGTGATTGGTGTTTCCGTATTGGTCGCATTTATCCTGATCGGTCTTTTGTACAGTCTCTTGTCGACGGCCCTGGCACCGGAAGAAGAGTATTCCTATTCGGACTTCGAGCATATCAGCGCGCTTGAGGATGTCGACGGGATGAGTGACGATTGCTTCATGGTCTTTTACTATGATCCCGAGGGTGCGTCGAGCGACATCGTCAAGCACGATGTCTTCAACTTCACCGTCGAGTATCAGGATTCATTCACCGTCTATTACCTTGAAAGTCCGGACGACGAAGCGTCCCAGTCGATGGACCCGCCTGGAATGTTCATTTATGATCATGGCGTCCTCAGTGACATGCGTGCCGGGGAAGCCGGTATTTACAGCCTTTTGGACGACGCGGCAAGCGGTCTGATTCCCTAAAAGCCCGTCGGGCTTTTTTATTGTCTGAAATCGCGCGATTGACCGATGGCGAAAGAGGGCATATGTCAGTCTTGCGTGAGGACAAAAAGCCTACCCGTTCACCGGTTGGAGAAATAAAACTGAACGTGAAGCGGCTCTTCCGCTTGCTTTGGCATGGGCATCATTCGATGGTTTCTTTTTCTCTTTTTGGTCTCACATCATATGAAACTCCCCATCGTCATCGGCCGCCTTCAAGCAGTGAAGCCTGCAAAAAAGGCTGACCTGTGGTACAATGGAATGCTAACGATAAAGAGGTGGAAACCATGCGTAAGAGCGTCCGCGAACGTTTTGAACATCATTCGATCCTATATGTCACAAGCATCCTTGTCGCCACGAACATGTTCATCTTTGTCATGCTCATCTTCATCGATCAGCTTTTGAAGGGCGAACTCTTGATATCAGGCGTCCTATTCCTTGCCATCCTTTTCATGCTCAGTGTCCCTTACTGGCGGTATAAGCGCCAGGGCCGCAAAATCCGCCGGTTATCCGACATGATCCGCGAAGACCTCTTCCTGATGAGCTTTTCCTTCACCTTCATCCTTGTCGGTACGGTGGTCTTCCTGGTCCTTCTCGTCTTCAGGGCCCGGGGCATGGTATGACTAAAAAAAACACGGCTCAGGCCGTGTTTTTCATAGGATCTCCCACCTTCCTTGTTCGGATTCGCTTGGTGAACTTAATTTTAGTGTCTCATGCGCAAAAGAGCCCGTAAAGCGCGGATATGTCATAGTTTTTAAAAAGCGCATGAAGGGCTTTTCAAACACGTGCCGTCGTGGCATAATGGGATTAGTCAATCATCTGGAGTGTAGAGTATGCAAAAAGAAGCCCACATCGCAGGCATCGCCTTTTCCATCATCTTCGGTTTCACCTTCATGTTTTCTAAGACGGCCCTTTCCTATGTCACCCCGATCGGACTGATCGCGTACCGGTTTCTGACCGCGTTTTTAGTCTTCGAGCTGATAAGGCGACTCAAGCTCATCACCGTTCGTTTTGAGAAGGCCCATCTCAATGACCTGCTTATGGTGGCTTTGTTCCAGCCGGTCCTTTATTTTTTGCTTGAGACGTTCGGGCTCAACCTGACCACGAGCGCCGAGGCCGGCATGATGATCGCGCTCATCCCCATCTTCACCACCGTCCTTGGGTCGCTCATCTTGAAAGAGCGACCCAAGGTGGTCCAGATCCCCTTCATCCTGATGAGTGTCGGGGGCATCGTCTTCATCCAGCTCTTCAAATCGGGAAGCGCGGTCGACATGCAGCTGCTCGGGTTCTTCCTGCTCTTTGGGGCTGTCGTATCCGCCGCCCTCTTCAACATCTTCTCACGAAAGGCTTCCACCAATCCCAAGCCGCACGAACTCACCTATTTCATGATGCTTGTGGGGGCGGCGGTGTTCAACACCATCTATCTCATCCAGCTTATGATGGGCGAGGGCATCGGAACCTACATCACCAACCTCTACCATATTGAGATCGTCCTGCCGATCCTATATCTCGGGACCATCGCCTCGATGGGCGGGTTCTTCCTTGTCAACTACGCGCTTAGCCGCCTTGAAGCGCATGTGATCAGCGTGTATGCGAATTTCGCGACCATCGTCGCCGTCACCGCCGGGGCTCTCTTCTTGAACGAGGCCCTTGAATACTATCACTTCATCGGGGCTGCGATGATCATCATCGGTGTCTACGGTACCGTCCGCTTAAACAACGGCAAGTCAAGACGGGCCAAGCGGCTTTTCAACCGCCAGAAATAAAACCCGGGAGGTTCGATCATGGAGCTGCTTCATAAAGATGAAAAGAAGATCAAACGACTCAGTGCGTTCATGGAAAAACTCCTTAGCGGTGAGATACGTGAAGAAAAGCGTGAAGTCTATAAGACCTACAAGGATGCTGTCCAGGCCATCCGTCCGATCGACCTTTACTATGGTCGACATGTACAAGGAAGATTCAGTTCTTTCAAGCGAAACAACCAAAAAGACGGCCAACAAATTTGTGAACACCTTCAAGGAAGGGCTTTGGAGGCGTGCGGTCAAAACCCATGACCCGCCGTTCTTTGACGCACTCTTAAAGGACAATGAAGCCATCAAGGCTCATCTGGGTGACATGAAGGCACTGTTCAAGGGCGACGCCCTACGAAACAACCTCAAGGAAGTGACCAAGGGGTTTGAAGCGCTTTTGAAACTCGACCGGAAGTTCCTGGTCAAGGAAAACATCCTTTTTCCGAGACTCGAGGACAAAGTGCCCTCGACCAATCCCCTCAAGGTCATGTGGTCGCTGCACGATGATGCCAGGGCCGCACTCAAAGAGCTGCTGGGTCATCTTGAAAAGCGGTCTGTGGACACCGGTGCCCTCAAAAAACAGATCGGGGACTATTACTATCTGGTCTATGGCATCATCCAAAAAGAACAGCTGATCCTCTTTCCTGTCGCTGTGAAAATGCTGGATGAGAAGACCATGGACGCCATGTATGAAGAAGCCTTCGAGTACGGCTTCGTGTTCATCGAGCGCACACCTCCCAAATACGAACAAAAAGAGAAAGAATCCGATTTCAAAGATGGCGAATTTGTCAGTCCGACGGGCAGTCTCTCGTTCAAACAGCTGGAACGCATCTTCGCCCATCTTCCCCTCGACATCACCTATGTCGATAAGCACGACCGTGTCCGTTATTTCAACGACCGTAAGGCACGGCACTTCCCGAGAAGCCCCTCAATCATCGGGCGGCTTGTCGAGCATTGCCATCCCCCGAAAAGTGTCGATACGGTCAAGCGCATCGTCGAGGCTTTCAAGAGTAAAGAGAAGGACACCGCCGACTTCTGGATTGAATTCAAGGGGGCGTTCCTCTACATCCGCTACTTTGCGATCCGGGATGAAAAAGGGCATTATGAAGGTGTGCTGGAAGTGTCACAGGACATCACCGACATCCGGAAACTCAAAGGGCAAAAACGCCTACTTGACTGGGAATGAGAAAAGGTTACCTAGGTGACCTTTCTTTTATGGAATCACTTCATGAAGATGAGCCTGGCGACTTCGCCCGCCAAGAACTCGAGGTGCTTTCGTGCCGTTTTATTATCAGGAGGGCTTTTTTCTTCCATGGGCCCGTTGAAGCTTCCGAACATCGCATCAAAAGGGTAGTCGTCCCGCCTGTCTTCCGGGATGTCGAGGCGTCCTGAGAGGGCGATGGTCTTTAGATTGAAGGCCTTGGCCTTGCTTGCGAGGGCCAAAGGCGCCTTGCCTTCCAAGGTCTGATGATCAATCGTGCCTTCGCCAGTGATCAGCAGGTCAGAAGTTCGAAGCAACGCTTCAATCCCGGCCGTCTCATAGACGACATCAAACCCGTTTCTGAGTTCTGCACCCAAAAACATGCGGAGCCCTGCTCCAATGCCTCCCGCCGCGCCATCGCGTTGCAGGTTTTCCTTTTTCCCCGTATGGTCTGCGGCGACTCTGCTCAGGTGCCTGAGCCCTTCGTCAAGAATTCTGACGGTCCTTTCATCCGCCCCTTTTTGCGGTGCGTAGACGTATGCGGCACCGTTTTTCCCGTAAAGCGGATTCATGACATCGCAGGCGATGGTGAACGTCGAATGCTTGAGCGCGGGGTGGACTTTTCCTTCATCAACGGTCTTTACGTGGATCAATGACGCGCCGTTTGGCATCAGGGTATTTCCACCTTGGTCCTTGAAACGGTATCCGAGAGCATGCAGGATGCCCATCCCCATGTCGTTGGTCGCACTTCCCCCGATTCCGATGATGAAATGACGCGCCCCCTTTTCAAGCGCATCGCGGATGAGCATGCCCACGCCTTCGCTTGAAGTGTAGAGGGGATTTCTCTCGTGCGTCTCAAGAAGTGTCAAGCCTGCGGCTTCGGCCATCTCGATGACGGCCGTGCCATCTGCAAGCCTTCCGTATTCGGCCATGACCCTTTGATCGCCCGGGCCTTTGACTTCAATCCGCTCTTTTCTTCCCTCCAGATTGTGAATAAGGCTCTCAAGCGTCCCTTCACCACCGTCTGCGATGGGAAGTGTCCTCAGGGTATGGCCCGGGTGTCTTCTTAGGACGCCAGAGACTATTTCTGAAGCCTCTAAAGCCGTCAAAGTGCCCTTGAAACTGTCAAACGCGCATAGGATTAGCATACTCTCACCTCAAGGTCATTATACCAAAATACAAAGACGATGGCGATTGGTGGTTGGTCTTCTTATGCCGATGCTTTATAATGGAAGTAGAACCGTGCAGGCGCACCATGCAAAAGGAGAAAAGTATGGAATGGAACGAGACGCTTTTCAAAGAGACCGTCAATACGTTCTTCTCAAACAGCAACCCGAAGAAACTTGAAGTCTACCCGAGGAAGCGCAAGAAACTCGAACGAGTCTTAAGGGTGGTCATCACCTGGTTTGAAGAAGCCACATTGTATGATGAACTGAGTGTGAATGAACTCCTTATGGAGATCCATCCTGAATACATCCGGCTCCGGCGCGACCTTGTGGACCTGGGTTTTCTAAAGCGGAAGAAGGATGGCAGCGCCTACTGGCGCAAGCCTGACCTTGACCAAGACAACAATTACTGAATACCGACCCTCTTACATTGAAGGGAGTGATTCGATGGCTTTGAGCCCATCCACCCAAAAGACATTGCTCGAGATGCAAAAGAGTGAACTCACGGAATACTACATCTACCGCGGCATCGCAAAGCGCATCAAGGACCCCCATAACAAGAAAGTGGTCCAGGCCATCGCCGATGAGGAGAAGGAGCACTACGACACCTGGGCGTCCTATACGGGCGTGAACGTCCGACCCAGGCGCCTTAAGATCCTGACGTATAAATTCCTGAGCCTGATTTTCGGAATCACCTTCGTCCTCCGGTACATGGAAAGGGGCGAGGAATTCGCCCAGAACACCTATGCGAGCATTAAATCGGAGGTTCCGGATGCGAAAAGGATCGAACAGGAGGAGAACAAGCACGAACACGACCTTCTCTCGACCCTCGATGAGGAAAGGCTCAAATACATCCGCTCGGTCGTGCTCGGGTTGAACGATGCCCTCGTCGAACTCACCGGGGCCCTCGCGGGTCTCACCTTCGCGCTTAGTGACAACGCCCTGATCTCGCTTTCCGGTCTCATCACCGGGATTGCGGCCTCGCTTTCGATGGCCGCAAGCGAATACCTCTCCACCAAGGCCGAGGGAAGGGACGATGCGCTCAAGTCAAGCCTCTATACCGGGGGCGCCTACGTGGCGGTCGTGACGCTTCTCATTTTACCCTACTTACTCATCGATCGCGCATACGTCTCATTTTCCATCATGCTTGGGACGGCCCTTTTCATCATCCTCGTGTTCAACTACTACATCGCGGTGGCGCTCAATCTCAAGTTCAAAGAACGTTTCTTGCAGATGGTGACCATCAGCATGGGTGTGGCCGGGTTCTCATTTCTTGTCGGTATCGCCCTAAGAGCCCTGTTCGGGATTGAAGTCTGAAGGAGAAGCCTATGAATCGGATGAAGCATCGACCACATAAAAGAACCATGCTCTATACGGCGTTTTTAACCCTGCTCGTGCTTTGGAGCGTCCTCTCACTGGCACCGAGGCCCGACAACCATGAAGGGGAGAACCCGTTCATAACAAAAGATGAAGCGCCTTTGCTGATTGCCCATGGCGGTGGCAACCATGAGTTTCCGGACAACACCCTCGAAGCGTTCTACAACGCCTATCACGCGGATCCGGAGGCCATGATGGAGACCGATGTGAGCCTGACCAAGGATGACGTCCTCATCCTTTCCCATGATACGACGCTCGATAGGAAGACCAACCTGACGGACGCGTTGATTGAAGATGTGAACTATGAAGACCTGATGGATGATGAAGTCGATTTCGGCTATGAGAACCCCATCGATGAGGACGGGTTCAATACAAGTGGCGTGTTTAGGAAATATCAAAACCATGAGAACGAGACCGTGACCCCCGAGGATGTGCCCTACCCGCGAGGGGTCGAGCCCCGGCACGAAAGCGCCTTTTTAGCGACGACACTCGAGGCGCTCATCCAGACATTCCCCGATTCGTACATCAATGTCGAGATCAAGCAGAAAGGTGAGACAGGGAAACGCGCCCTGGATAAGACCTTGGAACTGCTTGAAACGCTTGATGACGAATACGACACGTTTGAAAGGATCGTGCTGGCTTCATTCCATGAATCGCTGTACCAGGCGATCAGAACTTACCATCAGGAAGAGAATGCGGACCTCATGTTCTCACCTCAGGAAAGCTCGATCCGACGGTTTGTCGTGCTTGAGAAGACCCGGCTGGATGTCTTCTACCATGACCCGGTGACGGTTTTCCAGCTTCCAACGACCCAACAGGGCATCCTTTTTGCAAAACCCTCCTTTCTTCATACCGCCCATAAACACAACATAGCCGTTCACTTCTGGACCATCAACGACCCGGACACGATGAGAAAGCTCATCGCCATCGGCGCCGATGGAATCATGACCGACAGGCCTCATCTTCTGGCGGAAATCCTGAACGGGTCCCAATAGAAGATAAATGAAAAAAACCATTGAAAAAAGGTGGACATTCGTGTAAAATCTTTAAAGTAAGGGGCTATAGCTCAGCTGGGAGAGCGCTAGCATGGCATGCTAGAGGTCACGGGTTCGAGCCCCGTTAGCTCCAAATCATGTTTATGACGCCACGACAAGTCGTGGCTTTTTTTATTGCCTTCCCTACATGCCGTCCATGGTGCTAGCTTCATCGGGCTCGATAGGGGGAGGGCCTGTTAATGCCAAGCTTTGATCGCCGTAGGCATCCGTGTTCAGAACCCGTTCAGACAAAGATCCGGCTTCAACGGGATTGTAAGAGGACGTGCAATCAACACATTCCGAGGAAAATCACGACCGCCCTTACCGAAACCATTAAAAGCGCCGCCCATCCTTCCGAAGAGGCATCGATGAGGGTCATTGATGACGGGTTTCATACCCCCATATCAGAAGGGCGGGGATTCAAGAAACCGTGCCGTTTCAGATGAAAACGGTTTTAAATTGAAATTCCATTCCAAATCTTGAAACGCTTGTCTGGCACCCCATGAAGGGTTTCAAGTGGAATCCTGAAAACCCGAAAAACAAGAAAGCCTTTTCTTGTTTAAAAAACGGCTTCAATTTCATATCTTGATATGGTATTATGCCAAAAAATAAATAAGGAGTGGTTCAATTGAAGAAAGCACGTGAAAGCTGGGCGACGAAACTTGCCTTCATCTTCGCAGCGGCAGGCTCGGCGGTCGGCCTTGGGAACATCTGGCGGTTCCCGTATGTGACCGGGACGAACGGAGGGGCGGCGTTCGTCATCATCTACATCCTTCTTATCGCACTGATCGGCTATCCGCTCATGGTGAGCGAGATATCCCTCGGCAGAGAAACAAACCGGAACCCCATCGGAACGTTCAAGAAACTGGCGCCCAATACACCGTGGTGGCTGGTTGGGGCGCTCGGCGTATTGACCGGGTTTGTCATCCTTTCGTTCTATTCGGTCGTTTCCGGATGGGGCATTGCCTATTTCTTCAAAGGCCTCTTTGGCGAATTAGGCGATGGCGCGGATTTTGAAACGGTATTCAACGACCATATCGGGGGGACCTGGGCCCCGATTGTATGGCATCTTGTCTTCATGGGGCTTACGGTAGCGATCGTGACCATGGGCATTGTAAAAGGTATCGGACGTGCGGTCAAATACCTCATGCCCGTGCTCTTCAT
>JBKHIE010000061.1:0-8614 GCA_046538775.1 Candidatus Izemoplasmataceae bacterium | reverse complement strand
TAACCCTTTACAACAAAGGCAAAACCGTGTATAATAACAGAAGTTGTTAATATGGAAAGAAAACATTGACAAACCACACCTGGTTTGATACTCTTTTCATGCTTGCAGCATACCGCACAGAACGGGTCAAAAGCGAGGTCTCCTCCACCCTTATGGCGAGTCTTGAAATTATGAGGAGGTGCTCACACGTATGTACGCAGTTATCGAAACAGGTGGTAAACAACTCCGTGTCGAAGAAGGCAAGGAAGTCTTTGTCGAAAAAGTCGACGCCGAAGTCGGACAAACCGTCACGTTCGACAATGTTCTCATGGTCGGCGGCGACAATCTCACTGTCGGAAACCCCTATGTTGAAAACGCGACCGTTGAAGCCAAGGTTGTCAAACACGGCAAGCAACGCAAAATCGTCGTTTTCAAATACAAACCCAAAAAGAACTACCATCGCAAACAAGGCCACAGACAGCCTTATACGAAACTTGAAATCACAAACATCAAAGCCTAACACACATAATCCATTGTCATTTATCGGAGGTGACGAACAATGTTGATCAATCTTCAGCTCATGCCTATGATGGCATCGAAGAAAGGTGTCGGTTCGACCAAGAACGGTCGCGATTCAGAATCGAAACGCCTCGGACTCAAGACTGCAGACGGACAATTCTGCTCAGCCGGGTCCATCATTTACCGCCAACGCGGAACCAAGGTCCATCCTGGCAACAACGTAGGCCGCGGTGGGGATGACACGCTCTTCAGCAAAATTGACGGTGTCGTCCGATTTGAAAGAATTGGAAAATCCAGAAAACAAGCTTCAGTCTATCCTCAATAATCGCACTGGCAAACAGGCTTTCCTGTTTGCCATTTTTATTGCGCGCGTGTATAATGAACGTTGAAGATAGCAAAGGAGTACGCCTATGATCCGACGTGCGACAAAAAACGACCTGGACGCCATAGACAGACTTGCCGAGCGTGCGATCAAAGCCATGCAAGGTGCGAAGATCCACCAATGGGATTTTTCTTATCCGAGAAAACCCCATTTTTTTAACGATGTTGAAAAAGAGCGGCTCTATGTCTTCGAATCCAATGCCGGTATTCTCGGTGTCATGGCCATTCTAGAAGACGAACCGCTTTATGATGTTATTGATTGGCACCGCCAAGGCGCCCTTGTCATCCACCGGATGATCGTCGGCCCCGACGCCCAGAGGCAGGGCGTTGCGAGCGCGATGATGATGCATGCGATCGCGATGGCCAAAAACCGTGGCAAAAAGGCGATCCATATTGATACTCATCCAGGGAACCCGAGGATGAAAAACTTCTTAAGGAAGCATCAGTTCCACTACCGGGGGTATCTCAAGTCCATCCACCGGCTCGCTTACGAACGGCTGGTCGATTTTTCCCACGTCCGAAGGGTCTCCATCTTCGGAAGCAGCGGCACGGGAAAGACCACGCTCGCCCGCATGGTCGGGGCCAAGTTCAATCTTCCTGTCCTTCATCTGGACACAATCTATTGGAAACAGAACTGGACCTCGCTTTCCAAGCCGGAGTTCAAGCGGCGCATCCGTGCCTACATGCGCACCCACCCGCGCTTCGTGATGGATGGCAACTACACGAACTCACAGACGTTTGAAGACCGTCTCAAGATCTCCGACACGCTCATCCTGCTCAGATACGACACGCGACAAGCCCTCAAGGGCATCCTGGAACGGGAAGCGGAATACAAGCATCGCTACCGCAGCGACATGGCAACCGGATGCATCGAGGATGTCGACCAGGAATTCTTGCAGTATGTCGCGTTCTTCCATAAGAAGAAACTAAAAATAGAAGGGCTGCTCAACCAGTTCAAAGACACGAAGACGATTCTCATATTCGACAACCGAGAAGCGCTTCAATACTGGCTTGACAGCATTTGAGGTGAACCACCATGAAATTTGTGGATCTAGTTAAAATAAAGATCAAAAGCGGAAAAGGCGGCGATGGCATGACGTCCTTCCGCCGCGAGAAATACGTCCCAAGAGGCGGACCCTCCGGCGGCGATGGCGGCCGTGGCGGGAACATCGTCTTCGAAGGCGATGAGAACCTGACCACCCTGCTCGATTACCGCTACGAACGCCACCGGAGCGCTCCGGATGGCGAAAACGGCCAAAGCAAGAAAAAACACGGCAAGGACGGAGAGGACAGAATCCTGAAAGTCCCCGTCGGAACCACCATCTTCAACGATGCGACCGGCAAGATCCTCGCCGACATCACCGACCATGGCCAACAAGCCATCGTCCTAAGGGGCGGCCGCGGCGGCCGCGGGAATGTGAAATTCACCACCAGCCGCAACACCGCGCCGAGAATCAGTGAAAACGGCGAACCGGGAAGCGAACTCGAAGTCCGTCTTGAACTGAAACTCCTCGCCGATGTCGGCCTGATCGGCAAGCCAAGCGTCGGGAAAAGCACCATCCTGAGTGTCATCTCCAAAAGCCGCCCCAAGATTGCGGATTACCATTTCACCACCATCCAGCCGAACCTGGGGGTCGCCGGTACGAACGACGACCGCAGTTTCGTCGTCGCCGACCTTCCGGGCCTCATCGAAGGCGCCTCCGAGGGGCATGGACTCGGGATCCAGTTCCTGCGCCATATCGAGCGCACCCGTGTCATTCTTCACGTGGTCGACATGAGCGCGTTCGAAGGCCGCGACCCCTATGAAGACTACAAGAACATCAACGCCGAACTGAAAGCGTATGGCTATGGCCTTGAAGAAAGACCGCAAGTCGTCATCGCCAACAAGATGGACATGCCGGATTCAAAAGAGAATCTCGAAGCCTTCAAAGCACGGTACGAGGACCCCTACCCGATCATCCCGATCAGTGCGCATACGCATGAAAACATTGATAAGATGCTGCTCAAGACTGCGGATGTCCTTGACGAACAACCCAAATTCTCACCCTACAACCAAGCGGATTTTGAAGAGCACGTCACCTACACCTTCGAACCCGAAGACACCCCCTTCACCATACGGAAGGGCGACGACGGCATCTTTGAAATCGGCGGCGAAGCCATGCAACGACTCTTTGAGATGACCAATTTCAAGGAAGACGAATCCGTCCGTCGGTTCGGACGCCAGCTTAAGAACCTCGGTGTCGACAGGGAACTACGGAACCTCGGGGTCGAGAACGGCGACACCGTAAGGATTTTCGATGCCGAGTTCGAATTCGTAGACTGATATAGTTTGTAAACGAATTATAAAGGAGGGCAATCATGGAAGACCTGAAAAGCCTGCTTGAAAACCATGAGCATGATAGGCTTGAAGAGATTATGTCGGACTACCATCCTTCGGATACGGCCGCCTGGATTTCCGTCTATGACCCCTCCTTTAGAAAAGAGATTCTAGAGCATTTATCCGAAATGCTTGCGGCCGATATCCTGAACTACATGGACAGCGACCTTGCGCGCGAGACACTGGAAAGGTTTCCGACCGCTAAAGCGGGCAAGCTGATCATCGAGATGGATACGGACGAAGCCACCGACCTTTTAAAGGCGCTCTCTCCTCAACAGCGTAAAAGCATTCTGAGCGCGCTGAAGCCCAAGGACCGTCACCTGATGAACCGGTTCCTGGGGTACGAGGAAGAAAGCGCCGGGGCCATCATGACAAGCGACGCGATTGTCGTCGAAGAGACCATGGATGTCAAGGAAGCCATGAAGATCCTCATCGACAACGCGGTTTCGACCGAAAGCATTCAACGTCTGTTCGTGACATCGTCAAATGGTGTCCTGACGGGCGTCCTCGAACTCAAGGACCTCATCCAGGCCCGCTCACCCATGGTGGTGTCGAAAATCATGCAGGACCATCCCGTCGCAGTGCATGAGACCACTCCGGCCGAAGAAGCCGCCAAGACGATGCGGAACTATCAGCTTTACTTGCTGCCGGTCGTCGATGAGAGCGGCGTCATCCAGGGTGCGATCACCCTTGACGATGCGCTCGACATCCTGGAAGAGGCCGGTGAGGAGGACTATGCCCGCTTCGCCAACATCTCCATGGAGGCAAGCGTCCGGGATTCACTGTTCCGCTCCGCCTTCCACCGTCTTCCCTGGCTTACCATCCTGCTCGGCCTCGGTCTTATCGTCTCAGCCATCATCTCTGCCTTTGAAAACACGCTTTCGCAAGTCACCGTGCTCGTGCTTTTCCAACCGCTCATCCTCGGCATGGCCGGAAACACGGGCACCCAGAGTCTCGCGGTCACCATCCGCGGACTTGGGAACCAATACTATCTGGACCGTGAAGAAGCACGCGAGCACATCAAACGGGAATTCAAGTCCGGCATGATCAACGGTGTCGCCATCGGATTATTAGGTTTCCTCACAACCATAAGTTTCCTGCTGATCACAGGCGCTTTGGACTCCAATCCGTGGCTTGTGGCGGCGACCGTCTCAGGGGCACTCTTTTTCGCCCTCAGTATCGCAAGCATCTTCGGGGCGGCCATCCCGCTCTTGCTTCACCGGCTCGGGTTCGACCCGGCCGCTGCCAGTGGCCCTTTCATCACAACGCTCAACGACGTCCTTGCCTTGACCATCTATTTCACCCTTGCAACCCTGATCATCCTCTCGTTATGAGCAAAAAGGGAGTGAAAGGAGGACACGCATGCCGAAACTAAGCCTGCTAGGCTATCAGAAACGAAGAGAGCTCGCACGCTACATCCAAAAGGGCAAAAGCGAAAGCGCCCTTCAGACCCGCCTCAGGAAAGTCCACCCCTACGACATCGGCGAGGCGCTATTGAAACTGGACGATGAACAGCGTACCCGTGTGCTTTCACAGATCAGCATCGCGAAACTGTCGGATACCTTTGAACAACTCGAAAAGGAGCATGCGGCGGAATTCCTGCCCCTGCTTGAGGAAAAAAGGGCCAAATCCGTGCTTGAAGCGATGGAAATCGACGAGGTCTCGGAACTTCTCACATACGTTGATGAAGAGGACCGGACCCGTTATCTGAATCGGATCCATCCTTCAAGACGGGAACGGGTCAAACGGCAACTCGGGTATGAAATCATGTCCGCCGGTAGCCAGATGAACGCCCGCTACATCACGATCAGCAGGACCATGGACGTCAAGACTGCCATGAAAGTCCTCGTCGGCAAGGCGGACCAGGTCGAAATCATCGATACGCTCTTTGTCGTGGACGACGAAAACCGTCTCGAAGGCATTGTCGACCTCAAAGACCTCATCGTCGCCAAACATCCGACGACCATCGCAGACATTATGCATACGAACGTTTACGCCGCCCATGTGGATGATCCCATCCAGACGGTCATTCCGAACATCCAGCGTTATGACGCACCGGCGACGCCGGTCGTCGACTCAAGGCATCGCCTCGAAGGCATTCTCACCCTCGATGATGTCATGGACGCCATCGAGGAAGAAAGCCATGACGACTACGCCAAGCTTGCGGGGATCACCACCGAGGACAGGATCTACGATACCGCGAGGAAGACCGCCTGGCGCAGGCTCCCCTGGCTCGCGGTCATGCTTGGTCTCAACCTGATTGTGACCACCGTCCTATCCGGCTTTGAAGAAACGATTGCGGCCATCACCGCGCTCGTGCTCTTCCAGCCGCTCATCCTCGGCATGGCCGGAAACATCGGTACGCAGTCACTCGCTGTGACCATCCTCAAGCTCAGCAAGGAGTCCTTCCCGCGTTTATCCAGTGTGCTCCGACACCTCTCGCAAGAAGTCGGCATCGGCATCATCAACGGCATCATCCTGGGCTTCCTCGGATTCGTAACCGCGACCGTGTTCCTGAATATGGCCCCCATGGGCGTCGTCAAGGAAGAAATGGTGCAACCGGCTGAGATCGGACTTGTGGTCGGCCTCTCCATCGCCCTCGCCCTCACGGTCTCCACGATGCTCGGCAGCATGATCCCCCTGGTCCTAAGCAAGCTCAAGGTCGACCCGGCCGTCGCAAGCGGCCCTTTCATCACCACCCTTAACGACATCACGGCACTCGCTCTCTATTTCGGACTCGCTAGTGCACTCATCCTGACAGTTCTATAGATAAAGAAAGAAGGCGGTTTTCATGTATAGCTACATCAAAGGCACGATCACGGAGATCGAACCCGGGAAAATCACCCTTGAATGCTACGGCGTAGGGTACCACATCGTCGTCCCCAATCCCTTTGAATTCGAGGTCGACACCCAAAAGAAGCTTTTCATCTACCAGCACGTGCGAGAAGACGCCATCACCCTTTTTGGCTTTGGCGACATAAAGCAAAAAAGGCTCTTCGATGAGCTTCTAAGCGTCAAAGGGATCGGACCGAAAAGCGCCCTTGCCGTCCTCGCGGCCGCCAAGACCGATGAAATCATCCGCGCCATCGAGATGTCCGATGCGAAATACCTCAACAAGTTCCCGGGCATCGGCCCCAAGGCAAGCCAGCAAATCGTGCTTGACCTCAAAGGCAAGATCAAAAGCGAGACCCTCAACATCCGTTCGCAGAGGCGGATCGACGAAGTCGCCGACGCGCTACGCGCTCTCGGGTACAAGACCAAGGAAATCGACCGGGCCACCAAGAATCTCGACCCTAAGAAGGATACATCCGTCCTCATCAAGGATGCCCTTCAGACCATGTCCAATAAAAAATGATCCGAACGGATCATTTTTTTTATGGTTCAATGGGAAGTTAGTGTTTAAACTTTCGCTTGAATCGAACGTTTGGAAAACATATGGAATCCGGAGTGGTCAATCCTATAAAGTTCGTGTTCAAAATTTATAGGTCACCACGGTCGTCGGATTTATACTTTCAAGAATCCGGGATCATGCGAAGAGATCATGCAATTGTTCGTGCCCGAAATCATTGCCGAGAGCGACCATGAGAAGAATTCTCGCTTTCTGACCGGAAAGATTGCGGCCGAGAATGCATCCCTGGCGGACGAGATCCTTGCCGCCGCCGAGATAACCGTAGGTATCGAGGACACGACCGGCCATCACACGCGAGACCACGACAATCTCAAGGCCGGCCTTGCGCGCCCTTTTAATGCCGTCCATCATGGCCGCAGGCACATTGCCACGGCCGAAAGCCTCGATCACAAGGCCTTTATAGCCCTGGTCGATGTAATAATCCAATAGTTCGCTCCCCATGCCCACAACCACCTTGATGAGCCCGACCTTGGGTTCAAAGGCGTTATCGAGCCGATAGACGTTCCTTAAGGATTGTTTACGGTAATAGAGCACATCGTCGTCGTCGATGATGCCCAGGGGGCCGAATTCGATGCTTTTGAAGGTATCGATGTTAAGGGTATGGGTCTTAGTGACCTCACGGGCCGCATGGATCTGGTAATTCATCACGACAAGCACGCCACGGTCCATGGATAACGGGCTCAACACGGTCCGGATACTCGAATCAAGGTTCGTAAGACCGTCATATCCGAGCTCAGAGGCGTTTTTCATCGACCCGGTCACCACAAGGGGCTTGTGACTGGTAGAAACGCTGTCGAGGTAAAACGCGGTCTCTTCCAAGGTATCCGTGCCATGGACGACCACCACACCCGCATAATCGTCGTGATTGAGGAATTCATCGACCTTAACCTTGAGTAAACGCCATTTCTCAGGCGTGATGGAAGGACTGGGAAGCTTTGAGAATTCATACCCTTCCAGATTATCGAATTCAGTCACCTCGTGAAGAGTATCGATCAGTTCCTTGGGGGTAATGCTTGGTACAGCGCCCTGAAGTTTCGAATTGACCTTCATCGCAATCGTGCCACCTGTGAATATGAGTGCGACTTTTTTCATGCAATCACCTCTGAATCTATAATATCTCATGTGTGTATTGTATCACGAAACTTGAAGGATAAACACGCAAGCCGTAAATTCTCAAGGACTCCATATGAACATGGACAAAACGATCTGATTTGATTTTTCGCGTTTCGAATATTGAGACTTAGTGAAACGGGACAATACCTATACATTCATAATATGGAATACCATGCATAGATCACCAACCCTTTAACAAAGACATATCCATAAGTTAACATAATATATATTATAGGAAGTAAAACAGGTCTATACTGGAAGGCTTCTTTTCAGACGAAAGGACTGTGTTTGATTATTATGAATATGTTTTTAATGGTCCGGCCAAGCGCAAATAAAAAATAAACATAATCAAATTGAAGACTTGACTATGTTTATTTTGACCTTCTTCTTATCTCTAAATTCTATAAAGGAAATGCGCTGAGAAATCATTTTAGATCAATGGATGACACATATATGGTGTGTAGGTGAAAAAACGCTTAGAACGCAAATTTTGCCTTGTATTAATCCTCAAACAGATCCCTGGTCGGGATGCCCCATTCCTTGATGAGCGCCTCGCTTTTTCTTATGGCCCTGTCATCCAGTTGCGAAGGGGCGTGCGCATCGGCGCTCAATACCGCTTTACAGCCCTTTTTGACGGCTATGGCCCAGAATTCACGTCTGGGGTATTGATAGTGAAGGCCGTCTTCCTTGGCTTTCAGGCCTCTTCGTATGCCGTTTGCGTTAAATTCCAGGGGGACGTCGTATTCAAGGCTTGCCTGAGCGATGATCTCAGCCGCTTCTTTGGCGTATTCATCGAATCTTGGATAACCCCCCATGTAAATCTCAGGGTGGGCGAC
>JBKHIE010000060.1:0-8693 GCA_046538775.1 Candidatus Izemoplasmataceae bacterium | reverse complement strand
GACTTCCAATCGCTACACCGCAGGCAGCATCATCGTCGATTTCGATTCGGATGTCGGTTTCGAGACGGACCCCGACAATCCTGAAGGCATGGCCTTCTTCGCCAAGGACAACATCCTCTTTGAAAGCAATACCACAAACTCTTCGGCCGTGCCGATGTTCATTTTTTCCGAAAGCTCCATTCGCTTTGAAAGCGTCCTCAGCCCGATGCGTTTCCAAGGGACGATCTATTCCCAAGGAAAAGGGGACGGACTTTCAGACGTCTTCATCGACAGGGGCGGTGACGAACCGGAACCCTTCAAGGGCATCCTTGTGAACTCGCTTTCCGGCACCATTGACCCGGACACAGGGGAACCCAACTATGAGAGCGGTGAAGACGTTCAGGACTACAGGAGCGACGGTGTATACGAACCCGGTGACATCATCGAGTACCAAGGCAACTTCTATGAGCGGACGACCTTTAAGCCGGGCAATGCCAATCCAAGTCCGAACGCCCGTCCCTTCTGGGGACGCTTGGAAGCGCGACCCAGAGGCGACGCAGAGGACAGCTTCCGCTTCGGTGACCTTGGAAGCGAGGACGATGGTGAGAGTGTATCGGCACAGGGAACCATAGACACCCTCCGTTATGAAGCGGACTTGGAGGTATCGAATGTTCAGACAATGAGTCATGAACCACAAACGCGCACCGACCAGCCCTCTGTCAATATCCAACCCATGGCATCAAGAAGCGAACTGGAGGAGACGTTCTATGACCTTCCCGACTTTGACCGCCTTGTGATCATACCGGATGAAGACAGTGTCGTTTCTGAAATCTCCACCTTCAAGTACGAATAGAAACCATTGTGAAAAAGCAAAGACCAAAACCAATCAATCATGACCATCAACGAAAAGGACGTCTGGACCGACGTCCTTTTTCATGAAAAAAGCACTCTCGGATTCCAAGAGTGCTTAAGGGTGAAATCATTTTTCGCGCGGTCCGGGCCTAAACAGAACCGAAGGGTTTTCCGTTCGATTAGAGCAAATCCCTGTATTTCACTTTTGGCTCGCGCGCCGCCTTGGCTTCATCGAGTCTGCGGACAGGGGTGGTATGGGGTGCGGTCTTGAGTGTTTCAGGGTCGTCGATCGCCTCTTGGGCGATTTTCTTCATCGTCTCGATGAAGCGGTCAAGCGTCTGCTTGGATTCATTCTCGACCGGTTCGACCATCATGGATTCCTTATAGAGGAGCGGAAAGTACATCGTCGGTGGATGCATGCCGAAGTCGAGGAGGCGTTTTGAGACATCGTAGGTCGTGACGCCGGTGGACTTGTCCTTGAGGCCGTCAAAGACGAATTCGTGCTTGCAGTGTTTCTCGATCGGCAGCTTGAAAGTGTCCTTGAGCGCGTTTTTCACGTAGTTCGCGTTCAGGGTGGAAAGACGCGCGATGTCGTAGAGGTGTTCCTTGCCGTTGGAGCGGATGAAGGCGTAGGCTTTCAGGACGACGCCGATGTTGCCGAAGAAATGGCTGATGCGTCCGATCGAGCGTTCGTCTTTCCGGTCGATCAGGTAATGGTCGCCCGCCTTTCTCACCACCGGGGTTGGAAGGTAGGGCTTGAGTTCCCGCGTGACGCCCACAGGGCCGCTTCCGGGTCCGCCGCCCCCATGCGGGGTGGAGAAGGTCTTGTGCAGGTTGATGTGCATGATGTCGAAGCCCATGTCTCCGGGACGGGCGATGCCCATCATCGGATTCAGATTGGCGCCGTCGTAGTAAAGGAGTCCGCCCGCCTCGTGGACGAGCCGGCTGATTTCAAGAATGTCCTTCTCAAACATGCCGAGGGTGTTCGGGTTCGTAAGCATGATCCCGGCGGTCGTCTCATCGAGCGCCTCTTTCAGGCTCTCGATGTTCACGGTGCCATCAGGGTTCGAGGCCACTTCAGTGACTTCGAAGCCCGCCGTCGCCGCGCTTGCGGGGTTGGTGCCGTGGGCGGAGTCTGGAACGATGATCTTTGTCCGCTTGGTGTCGCCGTTATCTTCGTGGTAGTGTTTCATGATCATCATGCCCACAAGTTCCCCATGGGCCCCGGCGTACGGATTCAGTGAGTAGGTGTCGAGCCCGCTGATCTCAGCGAGCATCTTCTGGGTTTCATAATAGATCTCGAGAACCCCCTGGACCGTCTCTACCGGCTGGTAGGGATGCAGGGCGGTGAACGCCTCCATTGAGGATACGTCCAAATTGATCTTGGGGTTGTATTTCATCGTGCATGAGCCGAGCGGATAGAAGCCCGTCTCGATGCCGTGGTTCTTGAAGCTCATGTTCGTGAAATGACGGACGACGTCGAACTCGCTCACTTCGGGGAGTCCGGCGCATTCTTCTCTCAGATACTTCTTGTCAATCGGGTATTCCTTGATTTCGCTCTTCGGAAGGGTGTAGCCTTTTCTCCCTTCCTGGCTCTGTTCGAAGATCAGTTGGTCGTATGCCATTTAAAACGCCCCCAGTTCGCGGATGAGGTCATCCATTTCTTCTTTGGTGCGTTTTTCCGTGACGCTGAAGGTCACGAGCCCTTCTTTTGCAGGGTCGGTCTCACCGTGATGATAGGGACCGAGATAGCCCTTTTGAGCGAGGCGCTTGTTCATCGTGTTCGGATCCAGGGTCGTCTTCAAGGTGAACTCCTTGAAGAACGGCTTGTCGAACGGGTCCTCGAAATGGGGCAGTTTCAGAAGCATGTCATGGAGGTAATGGGCGTTGTTCTTGGAGATGTTCTGGGCTTCATAGAGGCCCTTTTTGCCCATGATGGAAAGATAGATTGTCACAAAGAGCGCCATCAGGCTCTGGTTCGAACAGATGTTCGAATTGGCCCTGGCGCGCCGGATGTGCTGTTCGCGGGCCTGAAGGGTGAGGACGAACGCCCGCCGTCCCTCGACGTCCTCGGTGACGCCGCAGATCCTTCCGGGCATCTTGCGCATCAGTTTCTCCGTGGTGGCGAAATAACCGATGTAGGGTCCTCCGAACGATAAGGGCAGGCCCAAGGACTGCGCCTCGCCGACGGCGACGTCGGCGCCCCATTCACGCGGGGTCTTGAGGTGAGAGAGCGTGGAGGGGTCGTGGTTCATGACGAACAGGGTCTTGTTGGCCTTGGTTGTGATGGCGAGGTCTTCATAGTCCTCGATCAGTCCGTAGACATTCGGATTCTGTACGATCAGGGCCGCGGTGTCATCCTTGAGCGCCTCCTTGAGCGCGGCGACATCGGAGATACCGGCGCTTGCGCCCACGACTTCAAGCGTGATCGCCTGGTTGTCGGCGTAGGCTTCGAGGACGTCGCGGATGACCGGGTTCACGGTTTCGCTCACGACGATGTGCCTGCGTTTCTTGCGGACGTTCACCGCCATGTACATGGCTTCCGCGGTCGCGGTCGCCCCGTCGTACATGGATGCGTTCGAGACATCCATGCCGGTCAGCTCGCTGATCATCGACTGGTATTCGAAGATGTATTGAAGCGTCCCTTGCGAGACTTCGGGCTGATAAGGGGTGTAGGCCGTCAGGAATTCCTGACGGTTGGTCAGATGGTTGATCACACTTGGGGTGTAATGGTCGTAAGCCCCCATCCCCATGAAGGGGATGAGGGGGGTGTTCTTGGCTGCGAGCGCCTTGAAATGCCTTCTCAGTTCGAGTTCGCTCATCGATTCCGGTACATCGAGATCGATGGCCTTGAGCGAATCGGGCACGTCTTCAAAAAGCGCATCGACCGAGTCGACACCGATGGTCTTTAGCATCGACCGGATGTCTTCATGCGTATGCGGAAGATATTTGAACATGAAAAGCCCCCTCTGGTTTATTCTTCTTTTGTCATTTTTTCATACGCCGCTGCGTCCATGAGGCTGTCGAGTTCGCTTTTGTCCTCGATCTCGACCTTGACGATCCAGTTTTCGTATGGATCTTCATTGAGCAGTTCGGGTGAATCCTCGAGGTCTTCGTTCACTTCGACGACCACGCCGGATATCGGCGCGATGATGTCGGAAGCGGCCTTGACGCTCTCGACGGTGGCGAATTCGTCGTCTTTTGAGAGTTGGTCGTCGACTTCGGGAAGTTCGACGAAGACAATCTCGCCAAGCGAATCCTGAGCGAAGTCACTGATGCCGATGGTGGCATAGTCGCCTTCTACTTTTACCCATTCGTGGGTCTCGGCATAATACAGAGCCTTGGGTGTTTTCAATGCAATCACTCCTAAGTTTGGATTTATGTTTTCTGAAGCAGTTTCTTCTTGATCACTTTGGCCTTGATCTCGCGTTTGCGGATCTTCACCTTGAGCGTGGTGCCCCGTTTGTCATGGGGCTTGTTGATGATTGCCATCGCCAGGGGTTTTCCCATCGAAGGGGAGAGGTAGCCCGTGGTGATGTGGCCGACTTCTTCGCCTTCCTCACCAAGGACCGGGTAGCCTTCCCTCGGGATGCCTTTTTCAAGGAGTTCAAGGCCGACAAGCCGGCGTTTCTTGGCCTTCTTCTGTTTCAGAAGGGCCTCTTTTCCAAGAAAGTCCTTATCGAAATCGACCGCAAAGCTGTAGCCGGCTTCGATGGGGGAGATGGTTTCGCTGATCTCGTGTCCGTATAGCGGCAGGGCGGCTTCATAGCGAAGGGTGTCCCGGGCGCCGAGACCGATCGGTTTCACGCCCTTTTGAAGGAGGGCCTCCCAAAGGGCGATGATGTCCTCGTGTTCGCCGTAGATCTCAAAGCCGTCCTCACCGGTATAGCCGGTGCGGGAGACGAGAAACTCCATGCCTTCGATCACGCACTCGATGAAGCGGAAAGCCTTAAGCGCACCGAGGTCGGCGTCGCCCATCGGATTCAGGACCTTTTCGCTGTTCGGCCCCTGGAGGGCGAGCTGCGAATACTGGTCGCTCTTGTCGACCACCGACAGGTCGCCTTCGGTCTTGTGGCGGTCGAGCCACTCGAAATCCTTGTCCTTGTTGGCGGCGTTCACGACGAGAAGGTAGAAGTTCTCGTTGTACTTATAGACCAGCAGGTCATCGACGGTGCCGCCGTCTTCCTGACAGAGGAATCCGTACGCGACATCCCCGTTTGACATGGTCCTTACGTTGTTGGTGAAGACGTAGTCCATGAATGGTGTCGCCTTCTTGCCGAACACGTAGAACTCACCCATGTGGGAGACATCGAAGACACCGACATCGTTCCTTACCGCTTCGTGTTCCTCGCGGACCTTGGTGTATTGGATGGGCATATCGTAACCGGCGAACGGGGTCATCTTCGCACCCAGTTCGACGTGTGCATCATGAAGCGGGGTTTTCTTCAAAATACCTACATCCCTTCTCTTCTATTCGACAGACATTGAAAGCCCTATCAATTTCTTATTATAGTGCATGGAGACAACCCTTTCAACCAAAAAAAGCCAATCTTGACGAATAATCGGTCGTAAAGACGAACAAGTACGTGAATTTCTTTTCTTATCGGTGTTCTATGGTAGAATGGATTCATGAAGGGTAGCATTTTCAAAAGGATGTGATGACATGCAATTCAGTAAAAAGGACGCCATGGTTCTCGCCATCATCTATTTTTCGTTCGGAGTCATCTGGATCCTTTTGTCGGACTGGCTTGTGCTTCAGATTTCGGATGATATGACGAACTTCGTCTACTTCAGCCTGATCAAGGGTCTTCTTTTTGTGATCCTTTCAAGTGTGGTCATCTACATCACGCTTTACATCCAGCAGATGAAACGTGAAAGCATTGAAAGCGATTATGGGAGTTTCATCAAAGCCAACGAGGAGTACAAGTCCCTGCTTGCAAACCAGAAGGAACTGCTTCATAACCTGATTGACGAATCGCCCGTCGCCATGATTCTGCATTCGGAGAACCGGAGAATCCTGAGGGTCTCGAAGAATTTCACCGACCTGACCGGCTACACTTTGGATGATGTGCCCACCCTGAGGGCGCTGGCCGAGAAGTGCTGGCCCTATAAGAGCGAGGAGGTCATCAATCACTTTTTAAGCCTTTACGAGATGCGTGAAAAGATCTACAACGGGGCCTTCACCCTGAGGACGAAACACGGAGACAGCCTCATCTGGGACCTTTATTCCGCCTACATCGGCCGTGACGATAGTGGCCTTAAGAACATCGTCACCGTCGGCATCGACGTCACGACCAAACGGACGAAAGAGAAAGACCTCACCTATAAATCCTACCACGACGACCTGACCGGCCTTTACAACCGCCGCTACTACAACGAGATGATCCCCCATTTCGAACAGTTCAAGAACATCGGTGCCATCGTCGCCGACATCAACGGCCTCAAGCTCATCAACGACCTCTTCGGCCACGAACATGGGGACGAGCTCCTTGTCACCTTCGCAAAGATTCTGAAAAAAACCCTGCCCAAGGACGCCTTCATCGCCCGCCTCGGCGGCGATGAGTTCCTGATGGTCCTCTACGATTACGATTCCAACAACGTCGAGGCGCTTGTCAAATCCATCAAGACCTCGGTCCAGACCAACGTCATCAACGACATCGTCCCCTCGGTCTCCTTCGGGATCGCAAAAATGCTCGAGAACGAATCGTTCCACAGCACCTTCTCCCGCGCTGAGAACATGCTCTACCGGGACAAGGTCTATGAATACGACGACCAGACCGATGCGATGATCGATTCCATCATGAACGCACTCTACCGGCGCACCGACGAGACCGAAAGCCATATCATAACCTTGAAATCCCTGGCCGATCCGCTCAAGGAGCGATTCGGCCTGAACACCCAGGACCGAAAAGACCTCGACCTTCTGATCCAACTGCACGACATCGGCAAGGTCAGCCTTGAATCGGGGATCTTCGAACGCGAATCGCTGAGCGAGGAGGAGCGCAATGAAATCAAACGCCATCCCGAAGTCGGCTACCGCATCGCCAACGCCCTCCCGAGACTCAAGAGTGTCGCCTATGCGATCCTCACCCACCATGAGAACGTCGATGGCAGCGGCTATCCTTTCGGCCTCTCACAGGAGGACATTCCCCTGATCGCCCGCATCTTCAGGGTGATCGACAGTTACGACGCCATTCGCCGGGACTGCGTCTACAGTCCCGGAAAACCAAAAAAGGCAGCCCTTGAAGAGCTGCGCAAATATGAAGGAAAATACTACGACCCGAAGGTCGTGGACGCGTTCATCGAAACCATGGAAAAAAAGGCATAAAAAAATACCAGCAGTGGGAGTCGAACCCACACGGACTTGCGTCCACCAGATTTTGAGTCTAGCGCGTCTACCAATTCCGCCATGCTGGCTTTTACCTAAACCATTATACCAAATATTCGCCATTTGTGAAGTAAAATTGAAAATCCGCGTGAAATTCCCGAAAAGGGAATCACGCGGATATTTTTATGCCCGTTTCTTCGATGATTTCGCCTGGTCGTATTCGGGGGTGTATTGACAGACGAAGGTGTCGATGATCTGTTCAAGATGCCTTACGGTGTAGATGCGTGCGAGGTCCGCGTCCTTGTGGACGATGGCGTCGTAGATCCGGCGATGCTCATCGACGCGGTCGATGCTTGTGACCTGGTTGTATTTGCTGCGAAGCCGTTTCTGCATGACATCCCACATGATCAGGTGGATGTTGTGCAGGAAGCGATTCTTGGAATACTTGCTGATCAAAAGATGGAATTTCTTGTCGTATTCGAAGAACTCAAAGGCGTTCTCCGCGGCTTCCATCTGCTCGATGATGTCGGAGAGCTTGCGGATGCCGGCTTCGGTGATGTTGTTGGCGCAGAGCTGCACGCTGAGCGAGTCAAGCGCGCGCCTTACATCGAGAAGTTCCAGATAATCCGTGTTATGAAGCAGTGTCGGGGTGAAGACCGACAGGTAGTTTTCGTTCTTGGTGC
The DNA here is from genome assembly GCA_046538775.1 of Candidatus Izemoplasmataceae bacterium. Lineage (GTDB taxonomy): Bacteria > Bacillota_I > Bacilli_A > Izemoplasmatales > Izemoplasmataceae > M55B118. The sequence goes on along the minus strand of JBKHIE010000060.1, from coordinate 851 downwards.
GGTTGACATACGTCCCGCCGCCTTTTTTCTTGCTGACAAGACCGATGGCCGAAAGCTTTTCGATCCCGGCCCGCACAGACACACGGCTGACGCCGAGTTCCTCGCCGAGTTTCGCTTCCGAAGGAAGGCGTTCGCCGGGTTTGATCTCACCGCTGATCACGAGTTCTTCTATGTAGTCGTATACTTTTTCCGCTTTGCTTTTCTTTTTCATGGTGTCACCTCCAACATGGGCATTATAACACAAGTTCATACTGTAAAAATAATCTATATTACAAATTTTGTCAAAGATTTTGCAAGAAAAAACCCCTTTTCGGGGTTTAATCTTAAGTTTTGTCACTCGGGTCTTCTTCCGTCGTATCGATGCCAAAGAGCTTATAGACCGCGCACCACGAGATGGCAGCGGTGAATCCGATGATGATCGCCGGAATCAAGAGCCAATAATTCTCAAGCCAGATGGAAAGCAAAATGAGAACGATTGCGAGGATATAACGGACAATCTGGTCGGTCCTTCCTACATTGCTTTTCAAGCCAATCACCTTCCTTATCGAATGTATCTTACGCTCCTATTATACCATGAAACCACTTGTCTGTGCATGCCATCATCCGCATTTTATTTGATTGCAAGCGGTCTGAAGCGGGTCCCAGACGGGGGAGAAGGGTGGGGCGTAGGCCAGGTCGAGCTGTGCGAACGCCTTGGCGGTCATCTGGTGGCTGATGGCCGTCGCCATGATGTTGATCCGGTGCGCGACACCGCTCCTGCCGACCATCTCGCACCCAAGCAGCCGGCAGGTCTGCCGGTCGTGGTAGAGCTTGATCTCGACCGGGGTGGCCCCGGGGTAATAGCCGGAACG
>JBKHIE010000059.1:0-8777 GCA_046538775.1 Candidatus Izemoplasmataceae bacterium | reverse complement strand
TTGAGGACAAAGGGAATCCCCACGGTGGCATCGTAGGCTTTATCCGGGTCCGGTCTGTAGCTGAGGAGCTTATCGTACTTGTATTGGTAGAGGTTCGGGATTTCGTCGAAGCCCTTGGTGATGCCCGCACCCTTTTCACAGCGGTTTCCGCTGATGTATTTCTCGCCGCCGGAGAAGATGTTGATGGTGAGCGGGCAGAGGTTTTCGCATTTCTTGCAGACGGCGTAACGGGTCGTATACTCGAATGTCTCCAGAGCTTCCCTGGCAAGGACGGTGGAATGGTTGTCGGGAAGCGCCGCCCGCTTGGCGAGCAAGGCTGCGCCGAACGCGCCCATGAGGCCGGCGATGGAAGGACGGGTGACATCCGCGCCGGTCTCTTTCTCAAACGCGCGGAGGACCGCGTCGTTGTTGAAGGTGCCGCCTTGGACGAGGATCTTGTCGCCGTACTCCTCCTTGACGTCATGGGCCCGGATGACTTTATAGAGGGCGTTCTTCACAACGCTGATCGCAAGGCCGGCGCTGATGTCCTCGGTCTCTGCGGCCTCGGCCTGGGCCTGTTTGACACTTGAGTTCATGAAGACCGTGCAACGGCTGCCAAGGTCGACCGGTGCGGTGGCCTGGACGGCGAGGCGGGCGAAATCACCGATTTCATAGCCAAGGGACTCGGAGAACGTCTCGATGAAGGACCCGCAGCCGCTGCTGCAGGCTTCGTTCAGGATGATCGAGGTGATGACGCCGTCTTCGACCTTGAAACATTTCATGTCCTGGCCGCCGATATCGATGACGAAGTTGACATCGGGCTTGAAATGTTTCGCCGCTTCGTAGTGACAGATGGTCTCGACTTCACTGCCGTCGAGGTTGAATCCGTGCTTGATCAGCTGTTCCCCGTATCCGGTGCTGAAGGCCTTCTTGACAAGGATGCCCCCGTGAAGGCGGCTGTACATGTCCTTGAGCGCCTTACGCACCATTTCAACAGGGTTTCCCCGGTTGTGCTGATAGAACTCGAAGAGTTTCTCCTGGTTCTCACCGATCAGGATTATTTTCGTGGTGGTGCTCCCCGCGTCGATGCCGAGGTAGGCGTTTCCGGTGTAGTCCTTGGGGTCGACATCGGGCAGGCTCGTGTCTTCATGACGTCTTTTGAAGGCATCATACTCTTCTTCGTCTTTAAAGAGCGGTTCGACCCGTCGGCGCGAACCTTCCTTATGTTGTTTTCGGTAAACTTTTATTTTTTCGATCAATGCCTCGATCGAGATCGGGGCTTCGCAGGCTTCAAGGGCTGCGCCCATGGCCACAAAGACCTCCCCGAACTCGGGCATGTAGACATCATCGAGGTTCAGGGTCTCGATGAAGCGCTTCCTGAGTTCGCTTGCGAACGTGAGCGGTCCGCCAAGGAACGCGACCCGCCCTTGAATCTTGCGTCCCTGGGAAAGGCCGGCGATGGTCTGGTTGACAATCGCCTGATAGATCGAGGCGGCAATGTCTTCTTTACGGGCCCCCTGGTTGAGCAAAGGCTGGATGTCGCTCTTGGCAAAAACACCACACCTCGAAGCGATGTCGTGCAATTTTTCATAGCCTTTGGCCAGTTCGTTCACACCGGCGGCGTCCGTATCGAGCAAGGAGGCCATCTGGTCGATGAACGCCCCGGTGCCCCCGGCGCAGGTGCCGTTCATCCGCTGTTCGACATTAGGGCCGTCAAAAAACATGATCTTGGCGTCTTCTCCGCCAAGCTCAATCGCCACATCGATGCCATCGATGTGATGTCTGAGCGCCGCCGTCGCACTGATGACTTCCTGGGTGAACTGGGCCTTGATCGCCTTGGCGAGGTCCAATCCGGCGCTGCCCGTAAAATTAAAATGCATCGCCTTGTTGCCAAAGCGAACGCTTAAGTTTTTGAACATGGTCTCCAAGGATTTGGAGATGCTGCTCATATGACGGTCGTACGTCTTGTAGACCATTGTATCCTCAGTATCGAGCACGACGACTTTGATCGTGGTGCTTCCAATATCAATTCCCACTCGGTATTGTTCAACTGGCATGGTGATCACCCTGCATTCCTTAATGTATCATTACTTATTATATACCATCATATTTCATTTTTCCACTGTCTAACGCTTTTCAACAACCGCAATGCTAAAATTTGGATATTTTTACAAATTAGATTAATTATATTTCAATAAAAAATTCAAATTATTAATATGTGTATTAATTTATTCAATATTATGATTGACTTTATCCTTGAAAAGGGCTATACTGAGAGTGCATCATTTCAAACTGCTCACAGATTTTCTAATCTGGGGAGGTGTCCAATGAAAAAAGAGTCCGTCCTAAAACAGCTTCATGAAGGGGATATCAATGCTTTTCAGGCTTATTCCCTCCTTGAAGCCAAACGGAATAAGCCCATCAAGGCTAAACGGGCCCGTTTTATAAAACTTCATGTCAATCCCGAAGAAGAATCCAGGAAAGTCAAGGTGCTTCTTTCATTGCTATTCGCTCTGCCACTTCCCTTGTTCATCGCCAGGTGGGCGCTCGACCGGGGCCTTAAGGGCAAGGTCGATGAGCAGACCGGCGAACTGGTTGACATCGAAGAATTCAAGAGCCTGCTCAAATACGCCAAAGGCACCACCATCGATGTCCATAGTAAAGATGCCACCGTCACCATCAAAATCCTTTAAGGAGTGATACCATGCCGAAACACGTTATCGGGGAATGCCCCATCTGCGGTCACGACCTCTTTGTCACCAAGCTTGAATGCTCCAACTGCCATACGGAGATCAGCGGAGAATTCCAACTTTCCAAGTTCAATTACCTCTCCAAGGAAAACCTTTATTTCATCGAACTCTTCATCAAGAACAAAGGCAGCATCAAGCAACTTGAAAAAGAACTGAACATCTCCTACCCTACGGTCAAGAAACAGCTGAATGAAGTGATTGCGGCGCTCGGATACACCGTCGATGAACAAGAGGAGCCCATGGACGCCGAGAAAAACCAGGTCCTGGAGAAGCTTTCACGCGGTGATATCACCAGCGAGCAAGCACTCAGGATGCTTGGAGGCGATGAACATGAATGAGGAAAAACTCCGCATTCTGGAAATGGTCGAGAAAAGACAGATCTCACCCCAGGAAGGCGCAGAACTCCTTAAGGCCCTAGGTTCGGGCGACAAGAAGGAAGCGAGCCCTCCAAAGAAAAAGGCCTTCCGGATGTTCAAGATCCGGATCCTCTCAAGCGACGGCGACAAGGTCAACGTCCAGATCCCTCTTGAATTCGCCAAGATGGTCCTCAAATCCCCTGGTAAAAAGGGCATCCCGAAGCTTGACAAGCTCAAGGAGATCGACCCCGACATGGAATACGACCGCATCGTCGACATGATCGATGCCGGCATGTCCGGCAAGATCGTCGATATCCAGTCAGAAAACGGCGACATCGTTGAGATCGTGATTGAGTAAAGCAAAGGCAGACCGGCCGGTCTGCCTTTTTAGGTGCCTAATCGAAACGGATGTCGAGCATTTCCAAGGTCTTTTTCATGAGCGTGTTGACCTTATCCTGGTCATTTGCGAGCGGTGAATGGCCATGGGGCTCGCCTTGGTAGTAATAGGGGTTCTCAGTCCCGACATTCTTTTCGTACACCAGGAGGCCGTATGTATGGACCGTGCGGAAGGGTTCCAGGCCCTTGCGGGTGAAAAGCCGCCACATGAACGCATAGAATCTCGAGGTGTGCTTGGTCCCGATCTCCGTACGGACCCGGCCGGGATGAATGCAGAAAGCCTCCACGCCGGCTTTTTTGCCGTATAGGGCGTTAAACCCGAGGGTGAACATCAAATTGTAAAGTTTGGTGCGGGCGTAGCTTCTTAAGGCGTGGTAGCGCTTCGTGGCTTCCAGGTCATCCGGGTCGAACGATGCTTTCTGATGGGCATCGCTTCCGGTCGTGATGATACGTCCTTGTCTTTTTTTGAGCAAGGGAAATAGGCCATGGGTCATCAGGACGACCGCAAGATGATTCACCTGAAACTGCAGTTCGTGGCCGTCTTCGGTGATGATCTTCTTCCTGGGCACGATGGCCGCATTGTTGATGAGGACGTCGATGCCGTCCTTGAATTCTTCTTGAATCCCCTTGATGGTGTGCTCAATATCGGAAAGGCTTGCAAAATCCGACTGGTAGAGGGCGTATTCGTTATGGTCGATGCCTGCTTTCAAGGTCTTGATGCGTTCAGGGTCGCGGGCAATCCCGATGACGTATTCGCCGTGGTCCAGGAAATAATGGAATAGGGCCTTCCCGATTCCACTCGTGACACCGGTGATGACAATCCGTTTTGGCATGGGTTTCCTCCTAAAGCGGCATGATGATGCACCCTTATAATAAAGAAAAATCGCTCGACTGGCAAGCGATGGTTTTAATACTATGATGGTGCCGCTTGCTGGATTCGAACCAGCAACCTTTTCCTTACCATGGAACTGCTCTACCTGTTGGAGCTAAAGCGGCATTGGGCGATTTTGACCTTTTACATTGTAACACGAAAGCATGCGCCTGAAAAGTCTTTTTTTGAATATTCTTTTTTTATTGTATCATGCTTATTAAGAAATTGAAATCAAAGGCATCATGAATGACAAAGATGGCTTGTTGACTTGATGGGACGAATTGATTACTATTGACATGTTGGCGACATCCATGAATGGATGAACGCATACGCTTATCATCTTGACTTCCAAGGAGGCCCTCCCATGCTTTTATCGCTTGCACTCATGATCATCACGGGTTTCATACTTTCAGAAGCAGCCCAGAAACTCCGTCTGCCAAGGATCATCGGCATGATGGCGACCGGTATGGTATTGGGGCCTTTTGTTCTTGACTGGCTTGCGCCGGAACTGCTCACCATCTCTTCGGATTTGAGGCGGATCGCCCTGGTCGTGATTCTCCTCAGGGCCGGTCTGTCGCTTGACCTGGGTGACCTCAGGAAGGTAGGGAGACCCGCCTTCTTGCTGGCGTTCATCCCTGCGACATTCGAGCTGGTTGCGGTCATTCTGCTCGCACCGCCCATCCTTGGGTTTACCTACCTTGAAGCCGCACTCCTCGGCAGCATCCTGGCGGCGGTCTCCCCCGCCATCGTCGTACCGAGGATGCTTCGGATGATGAAGGAGAAGCACGGTACGAAAAGAGGGATTCCTCAGATGATCCTTGCCGGGGCGTCCGTCGATGATGTCTATGTGATCGTCCTCTTCGCCGCCTTCCTCGACATGATGGTCACGGATTCTTCAGGGTTTCTCGACATCGCGCTGGTTCCGGTATCCCTGGTCCTGGGCGTCGTTACCGGTCTTCTTTTCGGGCTTCTATTTGTCAGACTCTTCAAACGCTACCACATGCGCGATACCAACAAGATCCTTCTCTTGCTCAGCTTTTCCCTCTTCTTCCTCGCCCTGGAAGACCTGGTCAGCGGGACCGTCCCTTTTTCAGGCCTGCTTGCGATATTCGCGATGGGCATCACGCTCCTTGCACAGTATGAGCGTCTGGCCAAAAGGCTTGTGGTCAAGTACGAGAAGATCTGGGTCTTCACGGAACTTCTTCTTTTCGTCCTTGTCGGCGCAGCCGTAAACTTGCCCCTCGCGTTTGCGATCGGATGGCAGGCCATCCTGCTTGTGGTGCTCGTCCTCTTGATCCGAAGTTTCGGCACCTTCATTGCGACCTCAAGGGCGGGGCTTCTCATGAAAGAGCGGGTTTTTACCGTTTTTGCCTATCTGCCCAAAGCGACCGTCCAGGCGTCCATAGCGGGCCTGCCTTTTGCGATGGGCATCGCAAAAGGTGAAGCGATGCTTGCCGTCGCGGTCCTGGCCATTTTAATCACTGCGCCCTTGGGTGCTTTTCTGACCGATTTCACCAAACACCGGTTGGTTGAGGTGGAACCGGAAGACCATAAACCCATGGTCCTAAACCGTGATTGACAGTTCCTTACCTTTTGGTAATAGAAAAATCCTTCATGATTTTTCCGGGTCAACCAAGGACACCCTCGCTGAACTTGGCGGTATTCCAGTTTTTTGTCGGGGTTTCAACTTGGTGTAGATCACACCATGCATCATTCGATAAAGGGGGATGACTATTAGAACGGTTGTAAGAACGGCGACCTCAAAGATGTCTTGAAACGGACCGAACAAGTTCTCCATCTCTCTACCACCCATAGCGTCAGCAAATACCTCGACAGTATAAAACGGCAAGGATAAACCCAGGGCTATAAACCAAAGAAGGAACACAAACCTTAAGGCGAAGATGCGGAAAAAACGCGGTTTAATCATTCTGATACTGCTTCTGATGGCATCGCTTCCCCTTGGGTCGAAGTCGGGGTCGGCAAGAAGGTAAGGCACCATGGAAAGCAGCATGTCCACAATCATCGCCGGTATAAAAATAAGAATCCAAAAAAGAATGAACGCCGGCACGCTTGGAAAGCTTTCAAAGAATTCCGGGATAAGAAGCAAGAATAAGAATGGAAGCGCCGGCGGAATGGCAAAGACCCCGACCGCAACCCAACGGATAAAAAGCGTAAGGGCATTGTTTGGCAGGTTTCTCGTTTGGAAAGCAGAAGACAGCTTGGATGGCTCGATTTTCGCTTTATTGATGCTGGATGCAATGTATGCCAGACCAAGAACCGCCCCATAGCCGAGCAAAAACAGAAATGCCAGATGCAACGGAGTTAAAAGTATCATCATCAAAGGAATGAACACTTCGACCACTATAAAAAGCAATGAGCCTAGTAAAGTGATACCTATAATCACAACATAGGTAAGCAGGATTGCAATATACGTTCGGATGCTTTTTTTGAAATCGTAAGATGGTTCATTCATAAATATTCTCCCCATTCGTCCATAATGTAGTGGTAGCACTAAATAATGAGGTTCAAAATTAACAGTATTGCGTCTAACAATTCTCAGATACATGGGTCACTGTAGAATCGTTTTAAAAATCGTTGTTTGTTTTAAAGGATTTAAATGGTGAAGCGTGTTGCGATACGCTATTCCCATTCACTTTCCCTTACCAAGGCATCCTGATAGTGCTCTTCATAGCCTGGAGCGTTGAAGTAGTCGTCATACATAGCGTCCGGAACCACGATGGTCACGTCTTCCTCAAAGGGCGATGGGTATTCTGAATCGGTTTCTTCAAGTTCAACGAGGGAACCGTCGTTTGACTCGGGGAGGACGACCGTCAAATCTTCGACATCAAAAAAGGCATCATCTTCAATCAATTCCACCGACTTCGGGATACGGACTTCTTCGAATTCACCCATGGAAAATGCATCTTTTCCAATAACTTCAAGACGGCTTTCATCCGCAAACGTCAAGGTGTCAATTCTATTATGTGCAAAGGCCCTTTCGCCGATAATCTCAACGTTTTTAGGAATGTGAAGCGTTCCCGAAACTTCCAAATAATCAAATGCCTCAGCCCCAATTTCTTTCAAGGTGGAGGGCAACTCAATGGTCGCGACTTTGGCGGCTGGAAAACCACCAGCGAAAGCTTCCACACCGATCACTTCGAGTCCTTCATTGAATGTGATCTCACTTAGATGTTCGTTGTCTCCAAATGCGCTGGTCCCTATGGCCCTTAGCGACTCCGGCAATTCAACTTTCCTGATCCGTGTATCACTAAAGGCCGCTCCTGATATTGTCTTTAGTCCCTCCGGAAACGTTACCGATTCAAGGTTTTCCGCATCATCGAAGGCGTAAGGCCCAATGGATTCAAGTTTTGAACCCCTCTCGAAATCCAGAATTGTCAATGAATCATTGCGATAAAATGCGAGGGAACCAATCTCTCTGACTGAAGCCGGAACCGTGAACTCGGGGATGTTTTTCTTTATAGGGACAGCGATCAGTTCGCTTTTGTCAGCCGAATACAGGATGCCGTCCTCGGAGGCGAAATGGTCGTTGCCACTGGCTACCTCGATGCTCCTGAGATTTTCCCGCCTAAAAAAGTCAAAATCAGTGATTGTTTCAAGCGTGCTAGGAAACTTAATGGTCTCGATTTCCGTTTCATGATCTTCGGCGCTCAATGAAGGGATGTTGATTTCCACGACCGGGTCCCCTTCGATTTCACTCGGGAAGTTAAGCGCCTTATGCCCTCCTTCGTAATCGGTGATGGTGATGGTGTCATTCCCATTGGTCAGATACCTGAAATAGGAGGCATCGATCTCGTCGTCGTCAAACACATGAAACAAGAAAGTGGTCACTCCGTAAATCAACCCCAGAGCGATAAATGCTATCAAAAGCTTTTTAGTCATAAATCGTCATCCTTTCTACCAAAACGGCCATAGTCTCATAATCATCTTCCCGCGGATCTGTTGCTTGTAAACACTTCCGAAATCCCTTGAATCCGTTGATTCCTCTCGGTTGTCACCAAGCACCATGTAGGTGTTGTTGGAAGGGCTAAAGTGACATTGGTCATGACCTGACTGGGTACAATGTGTAAGGGTATCATCGCTTAGATAACGCGATTCATCGAGCGTCTTGTCGTTGACGACGACCTCTTTATACGACACCGAAACCCATTCGTCTGGGAGGCCGATCACCCGCTTTATATAGAACCGTTCCTCTTCGTCCTCGATTTCAAGGAGTACGATATCCTGACGGTTGATCTGTCTTGGTTCTTCCCTGATCACAATCAACTGGTTATCTATCAGACTTGGAGCCATCGAGTTGCCATCGACCTGGACGATCATGATGGAAAACATCCCTAGGATGACGTAAAAAAGAAAGAGGAATACCAAGGATCCAAGAAACCGGAAATTTAATGTGAAAAGCCTTCC
>JBKHIE010000004.1:0-32931 GCA_046538775.1 Candidatus Izemoplasmataceae bacterium | reverse complement strand
TGAGTTCCTCGTCCTTGAGCGCCTTGATGTAGCGGTTGTTGATGAAATGAAGCTTATCCTTGTCGAAAGTCGCGGGCGAGTTGGACATCCGCTTCTCATCGAAACGTTTGATCAGTTCGTCCCTGCTCAGGATCTCTTCTTTCTTGTCCGGGCTCCACCCGAGAAGGGCGATGAAGTTGAAGAGGGCTTCCGGTAGGAATCCGCGGTCTTTGTACTGCTCGATGAACTGCAGGATGTTGCCATCCCGCTTGGAGAGCTTCTTCTGCTCTTCGTTGACGATGAGGGGCATGTGTCCGAAGATGGGACGGCGCCATTTGAAGGCATCGTAGACCATGAGCTGTTTCGGGGTGTTGGTGATGTGGTCCTCGCCTCTGAGCACGTGTGAGATGGCCATCAGGTGGTCGTCGACGGCGCATGCGAAATTGTAGGTCGGGATGCCGTTGCGCTTGATGATCACCCAGTCGCCGACGTCTTCGCTTTTGAAGGTGACATCGCCCTTGACGATGTCGTTGAAGGTGTAGACCGTGTTGTCGGGCACCTTGAAACGGATCATGTAGGGTCCGTCCTGGTCGGGTTTCCCCAGGCATTTCCTGGAATAGTGGAGGTTGGATTCGCCTTTTTTCCGCTTTTCCTCGCGTTCCGCCTCCAGTTCCTCCGGACTGCAATAACATTTATAGGCCAGCCCTTTTTCAATGAGCTCCTCTGCGAACTTCTGATAGGTATCCAGTCTTTCGAGCTGCCGGTAAGGACCGTAAGGCCCGCCCTTGTCGATGGATTCATCCCAGTCGATGCCGAGCCAGTGGAGGTTCTCCATCTGGTTTTCAACACCCTTTTCGACGTTCCGTTTCACATCGGTATCCTCGATGCGAACGACCATGGTGCCTTTGTGGGCACGGGCGAAAAGGAAGTTGAAAAGGGCCGTCCTGGCATTTCCGATATGAAGGTAGCCCGTAGGGCTTGGTGCATAGCGTACTCGTACATTCATGCGTTCTGCCTCCTAGTGTTTCTTGGGTCTGAGTCACTTTATTATAGTATGTTTTAATAGCTGGGACAAGCGTGGGAAGGTATAAAAAAAAGCACGTGAGTGCTTTTTTTTGACAATCATTAACGTTTGGAGAATTGAGGTGCCTTGCGCGCTTTGCGCAGACCGTATTTCTTCCGCTCGACCGCACGTGGGTCACGGGTGATCATACCGGCGCGTTTCAAAGGTTTGCGGTAATCGTCGTTCACTTCAAGAAGTGCACGGGCGATGCCGTGACGGATGGCTCCGGCCTGACCGGTAATCCCGCCACCTTGAACGTTCACTGAAATGTCGAATGACTTCTCGGTTTCCGTGATTGCGAGGGGTTGGTTGACATCAAGGCGTACAGCAGGTGATGGGATGTAATCTTCGAACGGACGTCCGTTGATGGTCACTTTCCCGGTTCCTGGTGTCAGCGTAACGCGGGCCACAGAACTCTTTCTGCGTCCAAGACCTTGGTATTTTACTTCGTTTGCCATAATCGTACCCTCCTAACCTTTCAACTCTAGCACTTCAGGTTGCTGGGCCTGATGTGGATGATCACTGCCCGGATAGACAAACAGTTTGCCTGCTTGTTTGCGTCCGAGTTTACCATGTGGGAGCATGCCTTTGATCGCCATCTCCACCATGCGTGTGGGGTGCGTGCGATTCATTTCAGTCGCAGTGACGGTCTTGAAACCGCCTGAATACTGAGAGTGTCTATGATATGTCTTGTCCTGCCATTTTCTTCCGGTGAGTTTAATGTCCTTTGCGTTGACGACAATGACATAGTCGCCGCAATCGACGTGCGGGGTAAACGTGGGTTTGTGTTTACCTCTCAAGACCGCGGCCACTTCAGTGGATAAGCGCCCCAGGGTCTTGTCCTTGGCATCGACGACGAACCATTTGCGTTCGACGCTTTCGTTGTTTGCCATGTATGTCTTCATAATACTAGCCTCCTATTTTCTTCTCATAGTCGGGCTATAAGGGAGATTCTAAAAATGTACCGACGTATATGATAGCCGATTTGACTGGGAATGTCAAACCTTTTGTACGGTTTATTGATAATTTTACGATACGCTGTCGCCGGGTTTGAGACCGTCGACTTCGAGGATTTCAAGGGCGTCTTTTCCAGACCCCGCAAGCAGCATGCCTTCGCTCTTCTCGCCCCTGAGATTGACGGGCTCGAGGTTGCGGATGATGACGATTTTCCTGCCCACAAGGGAATCGGGGTCATAGTGTTTCGCGATGCCTGCGACTATCTGGCGCAGTCTCTTCTCACCGGCATCGACCTTGAGGACGAGCAGCTTGTCCGCGTTCGGATGCGCCTTGGCGGACTTGATCTCGGCAATCCGCAAGTCGAGCTTGGAAAAGTCGTCGATGGTCGCGTAGGTTTCTTCCTCGACTTCACCGCTTTCGATGGAGTCGTCGTCTCCGCGTACGATCTTCTTGAGCTTGTCCACTTCTTCCTCGACGTCAAGACGGGGGAAGAGCGGGGTGCCTTTATGGGCGACGTGGTACGACCCTTGGGCGCCGAAGTAAAGCGATTCCCAGGTCTGTTTATCTTCGGGGACGCCGAGCTGTTTGAAAAGGGATTCGCTGGCTTCGATCAGGATCGGCTTCAACAGGATGCCGACCTGGCGCAAGGAATCCGCAAGATGGTAAAGCACGTTTTCAAGGGTGTCCTTCCTGGATTCGTCCTTGGCGAGGATCCACGGGGTGGTCTCATCGATGTATTTGTTGGTGCGCGAGATCAGTTTCCAAAGACTCCTGATCGCTTCTGAGACCTTCAGGGATTCCATGTGCTCGGTGAACGTCCTGGGGGTCTCTTCAATGAGGGCCTCGAGCGAGGCGTCGTACTCTGTCGACCCTTCGTCGTTGTCGCTCACCCGGCCGTCAAAATACTTGTTGACCATGGTGATCGTACGGTTCAGGAGGTTTCCGAAGTCGTTGGCGAGGTCGAAATTGATGCGGTCCACAAAGGTCTCGGGGGTGAAAAGACCGTCGCCGCCGTAGGGGAGTTCACGAAGAAGGTAGTACCTGAGCTCATCAAGCCCGTAGTGCTTGAGGAGGGTGTCGGGGTAGATGACCCCGCCTTTGGACTTGCTCATCTTGCCTTCTTTCATCATATAGAAGCCATGGGCATGGAGTTTGAACGTGACGGGGATGTCAAGCGCCATCAGCATGATCGGCCAGAAGATGGCATGGAAGCGCAGGATGTCCTTGCCGACGACATGGACGACCTCGTCGCCGTTCCAGTATTTCTGGAATTTGGCGTCGTCGTCGGTCCCATACCCGAGGGCGCTTATGTAGTTGGAAAGGGCGTCGATCCAGACATAGACGACGTGTTTCGGGTTGGATACGACCTTGATGCCCCAGTCGAAGGTGGTCCTTGAGACCGAAAGGTCGTTCAGGCCCTGACGGATGAAGGAAAGCACTTCGTTGCGGCGGGATTCGGGGGTGATGAAGTCCGGGTTTTCCTCAATGAACGCTTCGAGGCGTTTTTCATACTTGGAGAGTTTCAGGAAATAACTTTCCTCTTCGAGCCAGGAGACTTCCCGTCCGCAATCCGGGCAGGTCTTGCCTTCTTCGAGCTGGCTTTCGGTGAAGAAGGATTCACAGTGCATGCAATAATAGCCGCTGTAGGTGCCGAGATAGATATCGCCCTGGTTCAGAAGCTGTTCGAAGATCTTCTGGACCACGGTCTTGTGCCTTTTCTCGGTCGTACGGATGAAATCGTCATAGGAGATCTTGAGCCGGTCCCAAAGGGCCCGGGTCTCCTCCGCCATCTCATCGACGTGCTTGATGGGTGGAAGGCCGCGTTCCTCGGCGACGGTCTCGATCTTCTTTCCGTGTTCGTCCATCCCGGTCAGGTAGAACGTGTCGTACCCTCTTTGCTGCTTATAGCGCTTGAGGGTGTCGCATAGGACGGTGGTGTAGGTGTTCCCGATATGCAGTTTACCGCTCGGGTAATAGATCGGGGTGGTGACATAATACGTTTTCGGCATAGGAATCACTCCTGTTTTTGATTCGAGAATTGTTGTTTGTGGACCTGATACGTCATGTAGACGTCGTTTTTCTTTATCCCTTGTTCGTTTGCGACCGTCTTGATCGCGTCCTTTTCCTTCATCCCGTCTTCCATCAACAGTTCGATGCGGTCGATCCAGGCTTCCTTATCCAGGTTCAAAGACCGGGTGAACCCTTCAACCACGACGACCATTTCACCTTTGAGGTCGCCGACGTCCACGGCTTCATCGGAATAGAAGTCGATGCGTTCCTCATACTGCTTTGAGAGTTCCCGGACGATCACGACCTTGCGACGGTCGAAGAGTGTCCTCAACTGGTCGACAAGGGATTGGATCCGGTGAGGACTCTCATAGAAGACGAGGGTTCTCGGTTCATAGCGGAGCGCCTTGAGGGCACTTTCCCTGGCGCTTTCCTTGCTCGGTAGAAAGCCGACGAACTGATGGGGCACGGTGGGCAGTCCGGTCATGATGAGCGCGTTCAGGGCCGCGGAGGCACCGGGTATCGGCACCACAGGGAACCCCGACTCGACGATTTCCTTGACAAGCGTCTCACCCGGGTCGCTTAGAAGCGGTGTCCCGGCGTCGCTGATCAGGGCCACGTCCTTCCCCTTTTTGAGCGCTTCCAGAATCGGGGCGAGACGTGCCATCTCATTGTGCTTGTGGTAGCTTCGAAGCGGTGTCTTGATGCCGTAATGCTTGAGCAGCACGCCGCTTGTGCGCGTATCTTCGGCGTAGATTGTGCTCACTTCATTGAGGATGCGCACTGCGCGGTACGTCATATCCTCCAGGTTTCCAATCGGTGTCGCCACTAGATAAAGCCGGGCTATTCCGCTTTTATAACTCGATACGCGGTTCATGCGATCACCTTTTTCTTCTGAAGATGGCGAGCGTTTCCTCACTGTAGGCTCCGCTTTTCTCCTCATGGACATAAAGCGGCGGAAGAATCCGCAGTGACCGTCCTCCGTTGTTTGAAGCATCGATCAGCACCATGGTGGCCTCTTCGTTTCTCCTGGGATGGACCATCCGGAGACGCTTCACATAAAAGGCGTGTGCATGCAGGGTCTCAAGCACTTCGTCCAAGCGGTTGGCCCGATGGATCATGACAAGCCTTCCCCTGTCTTTGAGCAGGGCCTTGGATTGACGTGCGATGGCATCCACTGTGATCGTGACTTCATGCCGGGCGATCTTCTTATAATCGCTCGCGCTCACGTTCGAGGTCTCATCGTATTTGAAAAACGGTGGGTTGCAGGTGACCATGTCCACACTGGTGGGGGGGAGGTGCTTCAAGGCATGCTTGAAATCGTCGGCAATGACCGTGATCCGGTCCTCGAGATGATTGAGCCGGACGTTTCTTCCGGCGATGGCCGCCACGTCTTCTTGAATCTCGAAACCGGTCACCTTGATGGTGTCGTTTCGGGCCGATAGGAAAAGCGGGATGGGTGCGAAGCCGGTCCCGACATCCAATACGTGGCGGATCTTGCCCGTCAAAGGCGCAAAATCCGCCACGAGCACAGAATCCAGCGAGAAATTCATCATGTCCCCTCGCTGGATGATCTTCAGGCCTTCGAACCCTAGAAGATCATTGATGACCTCGTCACTGGTCATTGCCGTTCACATGGTCCAATGGGTCGTATTCATGGATCTTGAGAAGCTCGTTCACATCGAATTCGTCAAACGCGTCTTCCTCGAAACGGACCTTGACGCTCTGATTCAGAATATTGACCGAGACGACTTTGCCTTCTCCGCGAGGGGTCTCGACTTTGGAGTAAAGCTTGGGCAAGGTCTTTCTGTGTTCGATGTAGGTATCGTTCTCATAACGGATGCAGCAGAGAAGTTTCCCGCAGAGACCCGAAATGTTCGATGGATTCAGTGATAGGTTCTGGTTCTTGGCCATGCGGATCGATACGGTCTCGAACTCGCCGAGGAAGGTGTTGCAGCAAAGGAGATAGCCGCAGGGGCCGATGCCCCCCAGGAATTTCGCGCCGTCCCGTGCGCCGACTTGACGGAGCTCGATCCTGACATGGAATTCGTTGGCGAGGTCCTTCACCAGTTCCCGGAAATCCACCCGGCCTTCCGCGGTGAAATAGATGACAAGCTTGGAACGGTCAAGCATGTATTCGGCGGTGAGAAGCTTCATGTCCAGTTCATGCTTGTTGACGAAATATTGACAAGCGGAGAGGACGTGTTCGATATCCTCCTGGTTCTTCCTTTGTTTCTGATAATCCTTATCGGTCGCTTTTCTTAAGACCGGTTTCAATGAATTGGCCAGGTCGTTATCGTCAATGGTCTTGACTTCTTCCATGATTTCTCCGATTTCAAGACCCCTTACCGTCTCTACCACGACATCATCGCCCATGGAGAGTTCGATTTCCCCGGGGTCGAAATAATACTTCTTCCCCGCGGTCTTGAAACGGACGCCAACCACTCTATATGCCATAAGACATCCTTCTTTCAAGTTCGATCATGGCATTGTCCATCGCCAATCGAACATTGATGTAGTTTTTAATCGACGCCTTGATGCTGATGAAACGCTCGACAAGCTTCAAAAGATCGGAGAGCGTATAGCGCTTCGAAAGCTCTAGTGATGTCTCTGCGTGTTCAGCAAACACCATGTCGCCCTGATTTTCTATTTTACCATAAATCATGTCCTTTTGATAGTGTATGCATACGTCAAGGACGTGTTCGGCATGCTTCCAGAGGTATTCTGAAAGATGCTCGTCAAAAGCGAGAAGCGGGGAGGTGCCTGAGACGATGCTTCCATACATGGACATGGCTTCATCCACGATCTCGACCAGGGTCTCATCCTGGATGTACGCCTCTGCGTCATCGAGGGTGTCTTGAATCCTTGCGGCCAGTTTGGCCAGGGTCTGGTCATACCCGAGGTCGATGAGCGACCTTTCCATGGCTGAAGTGGGCAGCGGATGGAACGGGACAATCTGGGACCTCGACACAATGGTCGGCAAGAGGTGGGCGAGATCATCGGTGATCAGGATCCCGAAGATGTCCGGATGCGGTTCCTCCAGGAACTTAAGAAGCGCATTCGCCGCATGGGCATTCATCGTATCCGCCTGGTCGATGATGTATACTTTGGGTCCATCCTCGAGCGCGGTGCGGTTGAAATCGTGTTGAAGCCCCTGGATGTCCTCTTTCAGAATCTGTTTCTTGGAAGGTTCCACGAAGTGCACATTGGGATGGGTCTTGTGCTCGATCCTCCGGCAGTTATGACAGACGCCGCATGGCAAATGCGACGAATCGTCCTTGCACAGGACCATGGATGCAAAAAAAAGAGCCGTCTGCATCTTCATCGTCCCGGCATGCCCTTCAAAGATGTAGGCATGGGACAAGCGGCCGTTCTTATAGCTTTTCTCCAGAAACTCGACCGCTGTTCTCTGAGCGTCTTTTAGGGACGTGTAATCCATGTTACCACCCTTTATAGCACATCGTTTAAAACCGACATGACATCATCGACCACCGCTTCGATCTTGCGGTTGCCATCAATGACCCTGATGCGTTTCGGAAACTTCTTCACCAGTTCTTTATAACCCTTGTAGACTTCCTTATGGAATTGTATGCTCTCCAAATCGAGGCGATCGATCTTCCGGGCGTTGTCAAAGACCCGGTCCAATCCGACATCCGGTGGGACGTCGATAAAGAATGTGAGATCGGGCATGGTGTCTTCGATCGCAAAGCGGTTCAGGGTGTAAATATTATCGATACCGAGCTTTCTGCCCGCACCCTGGTAAGCGAGCGAACTATCGATAAAACGGTCGCAGAGGACAATTTTACCCGCCTTCAGGGCCGGCCATATCTTCTCGACGATGTGTTGGCGTCTCGAGGCCGCATAAAGCAGGGCCTCGGTGCGTGCATCCATCTCTTTGTTGTCGACATCGAGAATGATACTGCGAATCAATTCAGAGATCCTGATGCCTCCGGGTTCTCGTGTGCTCACAACATCAAGCCCTTGTTCATGGAGCCGTTTTTCGACCGCCCTCAGGATGCTGGTCTTGCCTGAACCCTCAGGGCCCTCGAAAGTGATGAATTTCTTGGTCACGGGCTTTCACTCCCTTTCTTCTTAAAGTATTATCGCATATTTCCCCCTATTTTTAAATACGATTTTAAGAATAAGCACTCGCTATGTGTTATAATGTTCATTGATTAAAAGGGGTGAACGAGACCATGCGCATTAAAGTAAGCAATCTCTCCTTCGGCTACGATTATAGGACAGTACTTAAAAACATCTCTTTTTCCATTGATAGCGGAGATTTTTTGGTCATCGTCGGAAGAAACGGAAGCGGAAAGACCACCCTGGTGAAATGCATTCTCGGTATCAATCGCGTGCCTTATGGGAAGATCCATCTGGACGACGTGGAAATAAACGAATACGAGAACTGGATCAAGATCGGCTACGTCCCCCAGAAATTCGACGACTTCAATTACGAGTTCCCGATCACCGTGAACGAGATCCTGAGCGTCTCGAAACTGACCAAGACCGATGAAAACGAGAAACTGAGAATCATGGACAAACTCGGGATCCTTGAACTCCAGAACGAGAACATCAACACCCTTTCCGGCGGACAGATGCAAAGGGTGTTCATCGCACGGGCGCTCATGAACGAACCGACATTGCTGATCCTTGATGAACCGACCGTCGGGGTCGACCAGGACAACACCGATAAGTTCTACCGCGTGGTGAACGAGCTGAACGATGAAGGCGTCACCATCATACTGATCTCGCATGACCTTCAAGCCTCAAGAGCCAATTTCTCGCATGCGATGTGGCTCGATGAGGGGGTTGCCACGATGAAGGATGTCAGTGAAGTCGCACTCCGGGGTGACGCGTCATGATCGCATTCGATACCGTCATTCTGGCCTCGAGTTTCATTCGGGCCCTGCTTGAGCGCGAGTTCATGCAACTCGCACTCGTAACCGGCATCATGATCGGTTTCCTAGCCCCATTGATCGGTGCGTTCGTTGTCATCAAGCGCCTTAGCCTCATTGCCGACACCCTGTCCCACTTCTCTTTGGCAGGGCTCGCGATCGGAATGTATTTCATCAACATTCTTGCCCTGCCGATCGGGGACCCTCTTTACATCGGCATGGCCTTCGGTGTCATCGGGGCATTGTTGATAGAAATCTTGCGCAGTTATTACCGAAACTATAAAGAGATATCCATGCCGATCGTCATCTCGATCGGGACGGCGTTAAGCGCCCTTTTCATCTCGCTCTCAGGCGGCTTCAACTCCAGTGTCTACAACTACCTCTTCGGAAGCATCCTGACCGTAGGAAGAAACTTTGTCGTCATCATCTCCGTTGTCACTCTGATCATCCTGACCTTGATCATCGTCTTCTATAAACAGGTCGTCATCATCAGCTTCGATGAAGCGTACGCCCGGTTGCTCGGCATCCCGATCAGGAAGTTCCAGATCGTGACCACCATCCTTCTTGGTATCGTCGTCTCGCTCGCGATCGAGACGGTCGGCGTCCTGTTGGTCGGAAGCCTGATGATCATCCCGGTCGCGACCGCGATGAAGGTCGGACGAAGTTTCAAGAACACTCTTTTCCTGTCGATACTCTTCTCAGAAAGCTCCGTCATTTTCGGGCTGTGGTTCTCCTACATCTTCTCCATCCCCTCAGGCGCAACCATTGTCCTGTTCAACATCGCGATCATGGTGGGTGTCATCGTCCTGAAGCGATTCATCTTTAAACACTCGCTCAAGGAAAAACAGAAACACGTCGAAGCTTGAGCATCCATAAAGCGAATAAAACAGGCAAGCGGTCGTTTCATTCCGCTTGCCTGTTTTTTATTCAACGTCTGTAGACTTCCTGTCCCGCCTTGAACACCCGGATGACATCAAAATCCTCATTCAGCAAGACCAGGTCCGCCCGCTTTTCGGCTTCAATGCTTCCAAGCTCGTCGTCAAGGCCGATGACTTTCGCCGGATTGAGCGAGGCCATCCTGAATGCGTCCTCGATCGAGACGTGATTATCCCGGATGATGTTCTTGACTGCCTGGTTCAAATCGAGCGTGGACCCGGCAATCGTACCGTCATCAAGACGGGCCTGACCGTCCTTGGTGACAACCGTCTGGCCTCCGAGTTCATAAGTGCCATCCTCAAGCCCCGCCGCCCGCATGGCATCGGAAATCAACACGATGCGTTCAACCCCCTTGGTCTTAAGGGCGAGGTCCACGGCGGCCTTGTGAAGATGGACACCGTCCACGATCAGTTCACTCACCACCCTGTCATCGGTAAGGGCCGCTCCCAGAGCGCCAGGTTCGCGGTGTGTGAAGCCCCGCATGCCGTTGTACATATGGGTGGCGAGACGGATGCCCGCATCAATGCCTTTCTCGGTCTCCTCATAGGTCGCATCCGTGTGGGCGAATGCACACTCGATGCCTTGCTGGTTCAAAAACTCGACCATGTCTAGCGCTCCGTCAAGTTCCGGAGCGAGCGCAACGACTTTAAATGTTTCGGGGCTCTGCTCGATGTATGACCGGAGCGTGCTCAAATCCGGAGACTGGATGTCTTTTTCGGGTTGTGCGCCTTTCTTTTTGACATTGAAGAAAGGGCCTTCGAAATAGATGCCGAGGAGTGTGGCGATCGGGTCGTCCCAGGCCTGATGTCTCTGGAATTCAACCACATTGTCAATGGCATCCAGGAGCATGGCATGCGGACTCGTGACTGTGGTCGCTAGATAGCCGGTCACGCCGTTTTTCAAATGATAGGTCGCAATCGACTCGAGGGCCTCGGGGGTGGCATCCATGGTATCATACCCTGTATTGCCGTGGTTATGGATATCGATCATGCCCGGTGCCAGATAATTGCCTTCGCCGTCAATGGTGCGGTTGGTTTCAGGGATTGGGGCCTCCGGTGCGATCAGCCCCTTGATGAATCCGTCCTCGACCAGTAGCGAATACCCCTCAAGCCTCTCTTCAGGGGTAACGATTTGTACGTTGGTGATCAATGTCTTCATTTGTCTCACTCCTGTCAATGTTTCTACTTTCATTCTACCAATTTTTTCAAAAGGAATAAAGAAATCCCCTCTTAAAAGGAAAAAGTCCTGTCAATCAGGACTTATTGACCGTATGTGACTCGCTTCAGTGTCAGGCCGGAGGCGGGTGCGAGGAAGACATGCCCCTCATTCGGATGGTTCAGGGCTTTTTCGACTTCACGGGTGTTTTTTTCAATATCCCGGATGGCCGTGCCCACCATGGTGCGGACCATATGCCTTAAAAACCCTTCGCTTTCCACCACCACGGTGATCAGGCCATCGGTCTCGAACGCTTCTATGTTCACGATGGTCCGCTTCGACCGTGCGTTGTCCCCGCCCTTTCCAAAGGAAGAGAAGTCATGCTTTCCTTTGAATAAGGCGAGGATTGCGTTGAGCCTTGACACATCGACATGCTCTTTGAACCAGGCGTAATGGGCCATGAACGGGTCACGGTCACGGGTAATGGCATAGTGGTATGTCTTCTTGCTCGCATCAAAGCGGGCGTGGAAAACCTTGGGTGCGTATTCGGCCCTATGGACCGTGATATCATCCGGCAGCATCTGATTCAAAAGACGCTTCATTTTATCTGGGGCGAGGGTGCTTTTAGTATCAAAATGGATAACTTGATGGTTCGCATGGACCCCCCGGTCCGTCCGTCCCGAAGGGGTGATGGTGAGGGTTTCCTGGGTGATGTGTCCCAATACGGACTCAATGCTTCCTTGGATCGTGGGTTTGCCTTTTTGTCTTTGGAACCCATGGTAAAGCGTTCCGTCGTACGCACAATCAAGACGGATCCTCTTTACGGCAGGGTCGGTTTTCGCCAGATAGATCCGGTTGATCAGGGCGTCCTTGTATTTTATCTTGACATGCAAATCCTTGTCGTAAACGCCGATATGGATGTTCTCATAGACTTCATAATCCAGGAAATCCGGCCACGAAAACAAGGCGAGTGTCCTTAGGACCTCCTCTTCTCCGCGGACTATGGCCCCTGAAGGTTCACGTAGAGCGACCGAAGGGTGAAGATGCCCCTTGAGCTGATCCCATGTCTTATTCATCAGACACGGTTTAAGGTCGGCTTTCATCCTATCACCCTGAGTGCAACCACAAAGGTGAGTGCGAGAATCGAGAGGACAATGGCCAATGTATCGAGCGTGTCCCACGATAGGACATGCAGACGGGTCCGCTTCGCCCCGGGCGCAAACGACCGCGCCTCCATCGCGTTGGCGAGCTCGTCGCTGCGTTTGAACGAAATGATGAACATCGGGACAAGCAAGCTTACAATCTGCATGACCTTGTCCTTGAACCGGCCTTCTTTGAAATCCACACCCCGGCTCGCCTGCGCGAGCATGATCTTGTTGGCCTCATCAAGAAGCGTCGGGATGTAGCGCAGGCTGATCGAGATGATCATGGCGATGTCTTCAGTGTTCACCCGGACGATCTTGAGCGGCTTGAGGACGTGTTCAAGACCGAGGTTCAAATCGGTCGGTTTCGTGGTGATCGTAAGCAATGTGGAGAGTGTGACGATGATGATCAGGCGGAGCATGATGAATACCGCCATGGTCAGCCCCTCTTCATGCACTGAGATGGTAGCGGAGGCGAACACGGAAATTTCATCCAGCGTGGTCAGGACAAAGAGCACCGTCGCGACCATGACCAGGAAGTAAAGCAGCTTGAACTTGACATATTTCTTGGTGAATGCCCAGGTGAAAAAGAGGACCAAAGAAAGCCCGATGGTCAACAGGGAATAATGCACCGGAAGTTCCGCGAGCACTTCCCCCTCTGTGTTGAAAAGGATCTGGAAGACAAAGGTGAAAAGCAGGAGGAACATGAGCGGACGCAATCCGAGATAGACACGGCGGACACTGATTTTGCCCACGAGCATCAACACCACCACAAACCCGATCGCCACCACCATATGCATAAAGCGGTCGATGATGAAAGAACTCACCATGAGAAGCGCAAGGGCGATGATCTTCGTCCGCGGGTCCATCCGGTACAAGAACCCTTTGCCGGGCACATAGCGACCAATGACGACATTGTTCATGAAAACACCTCCATCAGGCGTTTCATAAGCGTGGCCTTGTCCCGGGTCGGACCGCCGAGGTCGAGGTCGAATTGCGTCTCAAGCTGTTCTCTCAAAACCAGGATATCGGGTACGTCAAGGTTCCAGTTTTCGATGTTCTTGCGTGAGAAAAGCGTCAGGGGATCCCCGTCATAGACTAGGACACCTTCACGCATCACAAGCACCCTTTTGGCATATTCATAGACGGTGTTCATATCATGGGTGATGATGACGACGGTCTTGTTCAGCTTGGTGTGGATATCATGGAAAACCTTCAACAAGGCGTCCCTCCCAAGCGGATCGAGACCGCTTGTGGGCTCATCGAGGACCAAAATGTCGGGCTCCATGGCGAGGATGCCGGCGATGGAGACCCGTTTCTTCTCGCCCCCGCTCAGATTGAAAGGGCTTCTTGTCAGGTAGGATTCGGACAGTCCCACTGCCTGTATCGCTTCCTTGGCCCTTTTCTTGGCTTCTTCCTCTTTGACACCGAAGTTCTTCGGACCGAACATGATGTCCTTTTCCACCGTCTCTTCAAAGAGTTGGTATTCAGGAAACTGAAACACCAGTCCGACTTGCTTGCGGACAGGATTCAGCTTGATGTTCCGGTTCTCCTTTGGATTCGAGCTGATCTTCAGCCCGAAGATCCGCATGCGGCCCTCGCTCGGCGTAAGCAGGGCGTTCATGTGCTGGACCAGCGTGGTCTTGCCGCTTCCGGTCTCTCCGATCAGGGTGATGAACTCCCCGGTCTTTTCGATTTGGAGGCTGATATCCGACAAGGCGAGATACCCTTTCTGGTCGATTCCCCTGTATTGGTAGCTTACCCGCTCAAACTTAATTGCCATAGGTACTCCTTCAGATCAGGATGGTCGATGTTCTTTTTCTCGAGGGTATGCATCACTTCCAGGGGAAGAAGCAATTCCAAGTTCGAGCTCTCCAGGGTCTCCTTGTCAAGGAGCACGTCTTTCGTGGGACCGACTTTGAGGACTTTTCCGTCTTTCAAGACGGCGATACGGTCACTCATGACCGACTCACGCATGTCATGGGTGATGGTGATGATGGTGACCCCTTCGTCGTTCAAGCGTTTGATATAGTCGAGAATCGTCTTTCGCCCTTTTGGATCCAGCATGGCGGTGGCCTCATCAAAGATGATGACATCCGTCTGCATGGCCAGGATCCCGGCAATCGCCACGCGTTGTTTCTGCCCGCCGGATAAGGCCTGGGGTTCCTTGTCCAGAAATTCGAACATGTCGACTTTCTTCGCATACTCATCCACGCGGTCAATCATGGTCTCGCGGTCCACACAAAGGTTCTCAAGACCGAAGGCGATGTCATCGCGTACGGTCACGCCGACAAACTGGTTGTCGGGATTCTGGAAGACGATGCCGATTTTCCTGCGGATGTCATAGACGGTCTTTTCACTGAGTGTGATGCCGTCGACCTTGATGGACCCTTCTTCTGCCTTGAGAAGGCCAATCAAAAGTTTCGAAAGCGTGGATTTGCCGCTTCCGTTATGACCGAGTATGGTGAGCCATTCGCCCTTCTTGACATCGAGGCTGACATCCTTGATGGCCGGGGTGCCTTCCTGATAGGAGAAGGTGAGGTCTTTCATTTCTATCATGTTCATCGTATCATCTCCCAAAAGCGATTATCATTATATCAAATTTAAGCCGCTTTGGACATTATTTATGAAAAAAGCGAGCCTGAGCTCGCCTTGTTCATGCTAGACCAGTTCGATGACGACCATTTCGGTCGCATCGCCGCGTCTTGGGCCGAGTTTCATGGTGCGGGTGTAACCGCCTTGGCGGTCCTTGTAGCGGTCCGCTATGTCGTCGAATAGTTTTTGAAGCGCATTCTTGTTTTCCTCGACGTCGAGGAAACGTACCGTTCTTGCAGCGTCTCTGCGTGCTTCGAGTGTGCCTTTTTTACCAAGGGTCACCATCTTGTCGAAAAGACGGCTGAGCTCTTTGGCTTTGGCTTCAGTGGTCTCAAGACGCTCATGGATGATGAGCTGTGTGACGAGATCACGCAACATCGCCTTGCGCTGATCGCTTCTGCGATTCAGTTTGCGGTATGTAGCCATGGAATAAACCTCCTATTTGTGTTTTGCGAGTGATAGGTCGAGATCTTCGAGTTTCTGTTTGACTTCTTTGAGGGATTTCTTACCGAGGTTACGGACTTTCATCATGTCTTCCTCGGTCTTTTCAGTGAGTTCTTCGACAGTGTTGATCCCTGCCCGTTTCAAACAGTTGTAGCTTCTAACAGAGAGGTCCAAGTCTTCGATTTGCATTTCGAGCACTTGTGAATTCTGTTCGGATTCCCGTTCGACCATGTATTCTTCTTCTTTGGCCTTCTCGGAAAGTTCCACGACGAGTTCAAGATGATTCATCATCATCTTGGCCGCGATTCCGAGCGCCTCTTTCGGGGTGGTGGCCCCGTTTGTCTCAATGTCGATCAGGAGTTTATCCAGATCGGCACTTTCTTCGACACGGGTCTTCTCGACATCGTATTTCACACGTTGAACGGGCGTATAGATACTGTCAATCGGGATGACGCCCACCCGTTTGTTATGGGCCTTGTTCTTCTCCGCGGTCACATACCCCACGCCTTGGCGGGCGGACATGACAATGCGGAGCGATGCGCCTTCATTGACGGTCGCGATGTGTTGGTCCTCATTGATGATGACGACTTCGTGGTCGGCTTTGATATCGCCTGCGGTCACGTCCTTGGGACCGGTCACATCGATTTCAAGTTCTTTTTCAACATCCGGGTCGTCCGAATCGAGCCTGAGGATGACATCCTTCAGGTTGAGGACGATGCTGGTGACATCTTCAACGACGCCGTCGATCGAGGTGAACTCGTGTTGGACACCGTCGATCTGGCAGTTGATGATGGCCGATCCGGGGAGGCTCGAAAGAAGCACCCGTCTTAAAGCGTTGCCGAGTGTGACACCGTATCCCCGCTCTAACGGGGAAATCTCGAAAACACCCTTTTTCTGTTCGTCTTCGATGATCTTAGTGTCTGGTTTTTCAAATTTTAAATCTTTCAAATGAACAACCTCCTTGTATATTCTTGGTTAGCCACGAGGTCGTTTTGGTGGACGACATCCGTTATGTGGAATGGGTGTTTCGTCTTTGATGGCGGTGATTTCCAATCCTGCGGTCTGCAGGGAACGGATTGCGGCTTCACGTCCAGGACCGGGGCCCTTGACGGAGACTTCTACCTTTTGCATGCCATGTTCCATCGCAGCTTTCGCACAAGCTTCGCTTGAGATCTGCGCTGCGTACGGGGTGGATTTGCGGCTCCCTTTGAATCCGAGAGCGCCAGCACTGGTCCACGCGATTGCGTTACCGCTGGGATCGGTGATGGTCACAATCGTGTTGTTGAAGGTTGAGTGGATATGCGCAACTCCGGATGGAATGTTCTTCCTGGTACGTTTTTTGCTTCTAGCTCTACGTGCCATATTGCTCTCCTCCTATTTCTTCTTCTTAGCTACAGTTTTGCGCGGGCCTTTGCGGGTCCTTGCATTGTTTCTGGTTTTCTGTCCGCGTACGGGAAGTCTGCGGCGATGACGCATGCCACGGTAGCTTCCGATTTCCTGCAGCCTTTTGATGTTGAGGGAAACCTCACGGCGGAGATCACCTTCAACCTTGGTTTGTCCTACCTTTTCGCGGATACGGGTAAGTTCGTCGTCTGTCAGATCCTTGACGCGTGTTTCTGGATTGACGTTCGCGTCAGAGAGAATGTCTTTCGCGAGACTTTTCCCGATACCATAGATATATGTGAGTGAAATCTGGATCTGTTTGTCTCTCGGGATGTCTACACCTGCGATACGTGCCATAAAAGCACCTCCTATTAACCTTGTCTTTGTTTATGCTTGGGATTGTCGCAAATGACCATGACTTTGCCTTTGCGTTTCACGATCTTGCATTTGTCGCACATTTTCTTTACCGATGGTCTTACTTTCATGTTTGAATATCCTCCTTTGGAGCGTTAAATGGATGACACTACTTGTGTCGGTAGGTGATGCGCCCACGTGTTAGGTCGTACGGGGAGAGTTCCACCGTGACTTTGTCACCAGGTAAGATGCGTATGTAATACATACGGATTTTACCCGAAACGTGAGCCTTAACGGTATGGCCGTTGTCCAGCTCCACCAAGAACTCCGTGTTCGGTAAAGCTTCGACAATCTTGCCTTCCATTTCAATCTTTTCTTCTTTTGCCATGTCGATATCCTCCTTTAAAGCGCGGTTAGAATCCGGTAATCCTCTTCAGTGACGAGTATGGTATGTTCAAAGTGGGCGCTTAGCGAACCGTCCTGTGTGACGGCTGTCCACTGGTCTTCCTTGACCAGGACATCCTTGCCCCCACTGTTAACCATGGGTTCTATGGCCAAAGTCATTCCGGCTTTCAGCTTGGGGCCTTTTCCCGGTGGGCCATAGTTCGGAATCTGAGGGTCTTCATGCAGTTTCCTGCCCACCCCGTGTCCCACGAACTCACGGACCACGCTGTAGCCGTGGCTTTCAGCATAACGCTGGACGGCATGGGATATGTCGGATAGGCGGGCGCCTTCCCGGATGGCCCTTAAGCCTTCGAACAGCGAGGCTTCGGTCACAGCGAGAAGGGCCTTTGCTTCTTTCGAGATGGTCCCCACAGGATACGTCCAGGCGGAATCACCGTGGTACCCTTTGTAGTCGGCCCCGATGTCCACTTTCAGGATGTCGCCGTTTTTGAGGACCCTTGTCTTGGAAGGGATTCCGTGGACCACTTCCTCATTGAGTGAAGTGCATGCGCTTCCGGGGAAACCGCCATAGCCCTTGAATGATGGTGTCGCATCATGCTTTCGTATAAGGTCTTCCACCACCTTGTCAACGTCCGCGGTGGTGATGCCCGGTCGGATCATGCGTTTCACCGCATCGTGCGCCAGGGCGACAATGCGACCCGCTTCACGCATCAACGCGATTTCGCGTTCGCTCTTCCGGGTGATCATGTGAGCTCACCCAGAGCCTTGACGATGTCGCGGTATACGGCTTCGAAGGACTGCATGCCGTTGATGTTGACAAGCAGGCCCCGTCCTTTGTAGTAATCGATGATGGGTCGGGTCTTGGATTCATAGATCCTGAGGCGGTTGCGCACCGATGCGGGCTTGTCATCTTCGCGTTGATAGAGTTCGCCACCGCACTCATCGCAGACCCCTTCGACTTTCGGGGGTTTGAACTTGGTGTGGTAGGTCTGTCCGCAATGCTTGCACACACGGCGTCCGACCATGCGCTCCAGGATGACATCCTTATCGACGACGATGTTGATGGCGGCTGTCAGTCTGGAGTTCATCGCTTCGAGAATCTCATCGAGCGCTTTCGCCTGATCGACGGTCCTTGGATACCCATCAAGCAGGAAATTGTCTTCATCGTCGTTTTCAAGCAGGCGTTTACGGACGATCTCGTTGGTGATGTCGTCGGATACAAGGTTGCCGTCCTTGATGTAACGCATGGCTTCGATTCCGAGGGGTTCGCCTTTTTTGTAGGCTTCTCTGAACATCTCACCCGTGGAAATATGGGAGAGGTTGTAATCATCAATCAGACGCTGGGCTTGACTTCCCTTGCCTGCGCCAGGTGGGCCCATCAGCAATATTTTCATTGGATACGCCCCCTAACGGATGAAGCCGCTATAGCTTTTACCTTGAACGTCCGTCTTGATCTGCTTGGTGGTCTGAAGGGCGACACCCACGACGATCAGAAGCGAAGTTCCGCCGACCTGTACATAGGAAGGCAGGCTGAAGATGATGGATGTGAAAATCGGAAGGGATGCGACCACGAGCAGATAAAGCGCGCCGATCACTGTGATCTTGAAGAGCAGTTTCGAGATGTAGTTTTCCGTTTCCACACCAGGACGTACACCTGGGATGTATGCGTTTTGTTTCTGCAGGTTGTTGGAAATCTTGTCCGGGTTGATCTGCACGAATGAATAGAAGAATGTGAAGGTCACGATGAGCAGTGCATAGATGACATACCCGAGCGGTCTTTGATAGTTGAACATCTCGTTGAGCCAGATCCCTACCGTGCTTCCTTGCAGTTGTGGAAGGAAGTTGAGCATGGTCTGCGGAAGGCTCAGGATGGTGACCGCGAAGATGACCGGAATAACCCCGGCAGAGTTGATCTTAAGGGGGATGGATGAATCGGAACGTCCTTGAAACTTGGCGGTGGTAGGACGGTTCGAGTATTGGATCGGGATCTTCCTTGCGGCGGATTGCATGATGGTGACACCCACAAGGACAAGCAGATAAAGGATCACGACGACGGCAAACGTGGAGTACGTGGAGACATCGCTGCCATCGGCCGCCACATATTCATCGAAGAGCGAGGTGAACATGCCCGGAAGTCCGGAGACGATCCCGGCGACGATGATCATGGATGTGCCGTTCCCGATGCCTTTTAAGGTGATCTGGTCCGCAAGCCAAAGCAGGAACGCGGTACCCGCGGTCATGACGATGGCAAGATACGTATAGGTGAGGAAGTTGGGCTCGACACCGATATCGAAGATGGCATTGCCTGTAAGCGCAAAACCGTAGGTCATGCCCATGGCCTGGATGAAGGCGAGGCCAAGTGCGAGATAACGGGTGACCTGATTCAGTTTCTGTTTACCGGTCTGCCCTTCTTCACTCCATTCTTTGAAGATTGGAATGATGTCCATCTGCAGAAGCTGCATGACGATGGAAGCGGTGATGTAGGGACTGATTCCAAGCGCGATGATCGAATAGTTCGACAGTGCGCTACCTGTGAATGCGTCCATGATGCCAAGGAATCCGCCCTGACCTTCGAAGAACTGGGTGATTTCCTCGGTGTTGATCAGCGGCATATGAATATACGTTGCGGCGCGATAGACCAAAAAAGCCATAAGCGTGAACAAAATCTTCTTCATGAGATCCTTGTTTTTGAATACCGCTTTGATCGTATCCATTAAATCACCTCTGTGGTTCCACCGGCAGCTTTGATTTTCTCTTCGGCGGATGCCGTGAATTTATGTGCTTTGACAGTAAGTTTTTTCTCAAGTTTTCCGTTTCCGAGAATTTTGACGCCATGTTTCGCTTTGGAGATGTGACGGTCTTTTAAGAGACGGTCGTAATCGATGGTGGTATTGTCGTCATAGGCGTTCAACCGTTCGACATTCACCGTCGCATATTCCTTGCGGTGCGGGTTTTTGAATCCAGTTTTCCTGAAACGCTTGTATAAAGGGGTTTGTCCACCTTCAAAATCCAAGCTGAGGCTGACGCCTGAACGTGATTTCTGACCCTTCTGGCCGCGTCCGGATGTTTTTCCGTTTCCGCTGGACATACCGCGTCCGACACGCTTGCGGTTCTTCGTGGACCCTGGCGTCGGTTTCAATTCATGTAGTTTCATATGGGTACCTCCTATTTTTCGACAATAGTCACTAGATGATCGATGACCCTGAGCATCCCGCGGATGCTTGCGTTGTCATCTTTCACGATGGTCTTGTTGAGTTTGGTTAGACCGAGTGCTTTAGCAGTGGCTCTTTGGTTCGGTGTGGATTTGATGAGACTTCTTCTCAAGGTGATTTCTAATTGTTTCATCAGTGTAAGATCTCCTTGGCAGTCTTGTCACGCATACGGGCGACCTGGTCCGCTGTACGGAGTCGTGAGATCGCGTCCATGGTGGCGCGGACAATATTGATGGGGGCATCGGAACCGATGGATTTTGAAAGGATATCCGCCACACCTGCGGCTTCCAATACGGCACGTACGGGTCCACCTGCGATGACGCCCGTACCTTCGACTGCGGGTTTAAGATAAACCTCGCCACCGTCATGGTTCCCTGTGATTTCATGAGGAATGGTCTGACCATACATCGGCACTTTGACCATGCTTTTTTTCGCGACTTCAATCGCCTTCTTGATGGCGTCTGGGACTTCAGCGGCCTTACCGGTTCCAAAACCGACTTTGCCTTTCTTGTCCCCGACAACGACCAGGGCGCTGAAACGGAAGTTACGGCCGCCTTTTACGACTTTCGTAACACGGCTTATGTTGACAACGCGTTCTTCGAACTGATCTTCGTCTTTTCTTTTCTTGTTTTTACGATTACGTTGCATTGGCTTACCTCCTTCTTAGAATTCCAAGCCTGCGGCGCGAGCCGCATCGGCCATAGCTTTGATGCGCCCGTGATAGCGGTATCCGCTACGGTCGAACACAACATTCTTGATTTCTTTGTCAAGTGCGCGCTTTGCGAGGGTCTCCCCGACAAACTTGGCGCCTTCGACATTGCTTTTGTTTTCCTGTGCGGCTTCCTGTTCGAGGGTTGAAGCACTGACGAGCGTTTCGCCGTTCACGTCATCGATCAATTGCGCATAGATGTTCTTGTTTGAACGATACACATTGAAACGTGGACGAAGCGGAGTGCCCATAAGTGTCTTGCGTGCTCTCAAATGCCGCTTTTTGCGCATGGCATTTCTTGATTTCTTATTGATCATATTCGTCACTCCTAACTACTATTTAGCAGTTTTTCCTTCTTTTCGACGTACTTGTTCATCAGCATAGCGGATGCCTTTACCGAGGTAAGGTTCCGGTCTGCGGACCGCACGTACGGTCGCCGCGAATGCGCCGACTTTCTGCTTGTCGATGCCTGAAACACTGATTTCGGTGTTTTTGACGACCTCGACGGTGAGGCCTTCAGGAATATCAAGTTCAACCGGATTCGAATACCCTGCGTTGACGACGAGCTGGTTGCCCTTCATCTGCGCGCGGTATCCTACCCCGACCATTTGTAGCTTTTTGGTATAGCCTTCGCTCACACCTTTGACCATGTTGAGTAACACGGCGCGGGTCGTGCCATGAAGCATGCGGTGCGTCTTGGAATCACTGGGTCTTGCGACGGTGAGCGCACTATCTTCAAGCGTCAGGTCCATGTCTGGATTGACGTTGAATGTGAGTGTCCCTTTGGGGCCCTTGACTTCAACGTGTTGACCATCGATCGTTGCAGTCACACCCTGAGGTAAAGTGATGGGTTTATGCCCGATACGGCTCATAGTGTGTACCTCCTTTGTTTGATTACCATACGTAGGCGAGAATTTCTCCGCCGACGTTTTGTTTGCGTGCTTCACGGTCAGTCAGAATGCCGCGGGATGTTGAAATGACCGCAATTCCGAGTCCGTTCAGCACTTTTGGGATTTCATCGCTCTTTGCATATACTTTCAAACCAGGTTTGGAAATGCGTTTGAGCCCTTTGACGACGCGTTCAGACTGTATGTATTTGAGCGTGACGCGAAGTTTGTCGACCGGTTTGCTACGGACAAGGTCGACCTTTTTTATATAGCCTTCTTCCTTGAGCAGCTCAAGCACTTCTCTTTTGAGCTTGGATGCAGGAATATCGACCGTTTCATTCTTCATTTGATTTGCGTTTCTGATACGGGTGAGCATATCAGCGATAGGGTCTGTCATTACCATGTGAATTGCCTCCTCCCAATAACTAGGAATATATATTTTACCAACTTGCTTTTTTTACGCCTGGGATTTGTCCCTTGTATGCGAGTTCGCGGAAACAAATACGGCACAATTTAAATTTGCGGATGACTGAATGAGGACGTCCACAACGTTCACAGCGGGTATATTCCCTAACTTTGAACTTCTGTTCGCGCTTTTGTTTCGCAATCATAGATTTTTTAGCCATAGATAGCCTCCTTATCTTTTTCTAAACGGCATGCCGAATTGCGCCAGAAGCGTCCTGGCCTCTTCATCGGTTTCGGCAGTGGTGACGATGACGATGTCCATACCGCGTACACGGTTGACCTTGTCGTAGTCGATTTCTGGAAAGATCAACTGTTCTTTCACACCGAGGGTGAAATTCCCACGGCCGTCGAATGCGTTCGCACTGACACCTTGAAAGTCACGCACACGTGGAAGCGCTATGTTGATAAGTTTATCTAGGAAATCATACATTCTTTCATCGCGGAGGGTCACTTTGGCACCGATCGCCATGCCTTCTCTCAATTTGAAATTGGCGATGGACTTCTTCGCTTTGGTCACCACAGGTTTCTGACCGGACAGACGGGTGAGTTCTTCGACTGCGTCGTCGAGGACCTTGGTGTTGTCCACCGCGTCGCCGAGACCCATGTTGACAACGATCTTATCGATGCGTGGGGCCTGCATCACTGAGGAGTACTCGAATGTCTCCATGAGTGATGGCCGGATTTCTTCATTGTATTGTTTTTTAAGACGGTTCATCCACTGATGCCTCCTTTCATGTTAGTCCAGAACTTCGCCGGTTTTCTTGGAAACGCGGACTTTTCTGGTCACTTCTTCTTTCTTCTTGGTTTCGGTGATGGTCTTGTAGCCGATCCTTGTCACGTCTTTGCCATCAACAAGCATGACGTTTGAAGCATCGATGGGCGCTTCGTATTCGAGGATGCCACCTTCAGGGTTGGCCTGGGTGGGTTTCGCGTGTTTTTTCACGATGTTGACGCCTTCGACCAGCACTCTGTTCGTTTTTGGTTGTGTTCTAAGGACGGTGCCCTCTTTGCCCCGGTCTTCACCGGAGATGACACGGACTTTGTCCCCTTTGATTACTCTCATGCGGATTCCTCCTACTCTTTATAGTACTTCCGGAGCCAATGAAAGGATTTTCATGAATCCCTCTTCACGAAGCTCGCGTGCCACAGGTCCGAAGATGCGGGTGCCTTGGGGTGATTTGTCTTCTTTGACAATCACGGCGGCATTGTCATCAAAACGGATGTAGGACCCGTCCTTGCGGCGGACCTTGTTCACAGTACGGACGATGACGGCTTGAACGATGTCGCCTTTTTTCACCATGCCGCCTGGTGTGGCCTGTTTTACGGATGCGGTGATGATATCACCGATGGTTGCGTATTTTCTCCCGGTGCCGCCAAGGACTTTGATCGTCATGATTTCGCGGGCGCCGGAGTTGTCAGCGATTTTGAGTCTCGATTGCTGTTGTATCATCCTAATGAACCTCCTTTTAAGCTCTTTTAAACAAGAACTTTACTCTCTACGATTTCGAGCAGACGGAAGCGTTTGGTCTTCGATAGTGGACGGGTCTCCATGATCTTGACAACGTCTCCGACTTTTGCTTCATTGTTCTCATCGTGTGCGATGAATTTCTTGGAATGCTTGACGCGTTTTCCGTATTTCGGATGTTTGAGATAGCTTTCAACCGATACCGAGATGGTTTTGTCTGGCTTGTCAGAAACCACGGTTCCGATGAATACTTTCCGATTATTGCGTTCCATCAAATTCTCCTCCCGTTTCATTTGGCGCTGCGCTCGTTAAGTACAGTTTTCATACGCGCAATCGCCTTTTTGACATTGCTGATGCGAGCGGTGTTTTCAAGCTGACCGGTCGCTTGTTGGAACCGAAGGTCGAACAGTTCACGTTTGAGTGTCACGATTTCTTCGTTGATTTTAGCATTATCCCATTTGCGGATCTCGTTAGTTTTCACTAAAATCACCACTTTCCTTCTTGATCACTTTCGTCCTGACAGGAAGCTTGTGCGATGCAAGACGGAGCGCTTCGTGGGCCACTTCTTCAGTGACACCGGCCACCTCAAGCATGACGGTTCCTTCTTTGACGACCGCGACGAAGCTTTCGGGAGACCCTTTACCGGATCCCATGCGGACTTCGAGCGGTTTTGCGGTTTTGGCCAGATGCGGGAAGATGCGGATCCATACTTTCCCCTGGCGTTTTATGAAACGGTTGACCGCGATCCGAGCGGACTCGATCTGGCGGTTTGTAATCCAAGCACCTTCAAGCGATTGAAGACCGTAGTCACCAAAGCTTACAGTGGTTCCACCTTTGGCCTTGCCTTCGTACGATACACGATGAGGGCGTCTGTATTTTGTTCTTTTTGGTATCAACATGATTAACTGGCCCTCCTTTTCTTGCTGGGCAGGATTTCACCTTTGTAAATCCATACTTTCACACCGAGCTTGCCGTATGTGGTGCGTGCTTCCACTGCTTCGTAATCAATGTCCGCACGTAAAGTATGAAGGGGGACGTTGCCTTCGCTGTAGCCTTCTTCGCGGGCGATTTCAGCGCCGCCAAGACGACCGGAAACAAGTGTTTTGACCCCTTTGGCGCCGCTGCGCATTGCGCGTTGGATCGCCATTTTTTGTACGCGTCTGAACGACGCGCGGTTTTCAAGCTGGGTTGCGATGCTCTCTGCGACAAGTTTCGCATTGAGTTCAGGCTTCTTCACTTCGACGACATTCAGGATGATCTGCTTGTCGGTAAGTGTCTTGAGCTTGGCAACGACAGCGTTTTTAACTGAGCCTTCACGTCCGATGACCATGCCTGGTTTGGCGGTATGGACAGTGATGACGATTCTATTTTTCAAACGTTCGATTTCGATTTTCGAAACCGCAGAGTTTTCATAGAGTTCCTCTAACATTTCGCGAATCTTGATGTCTTCTTGGAGAAGATCGGCGACATCGTTCTTATCCGCGTACCAACGAGAATCCCAGTCTTTGATGATGCCAATTCTTAATCCTACCGGATTGACTTTCTGACCCATATAAGATTCCCTCCTTTACTCTTTTTCAGCCACAACAACAGTTGTGTGGCTGGTTCTTTTCAAGATTTGTGTTGCGCTACCTTGTGCGCGGGGGCGGATCCTCTTCAGTGTCGGACCTTCTCCCACATAGATTTCCTTGATGTAAAGATTCTCCGTATCCATGCTGTAGTTGTGTTCAGCATTGGCCACGGCGCTTCTTAGTAGTTTTTCAACGACAGGCGCAGCGGCTTTGGGAGTGTGCTGCAATATGGCGAGCGCCTCACCGACATCTTTGCCTCGGATGGCATCGATGACCAATTTGACTTTACGGGGCGCGATGCGAACCGTTTTTACTTGTGCTTTGGCTTCCATGTAATCCACCTCTACTTCCTGACTGCTTTTTTGTCTTTTTCGTGTCCACGGAAAGTCCTAGTAGGAGCGAACTCTCCCAGTTTGTGGCCGACCATGTCTTCAGTGACATATACAGGGATGTGTTCCCTTCCGTTGTATACAGCGATGGTGTGTCCGACAAAATCAGGGAAGATTGTCGAACGTCTGGACCAGGTTTGAATGACTTTCTTCTTGTTGTCCTGATTGAGTTTTTCAATTTTGGACATCAGATGTTCGTCGCAAAACGGGCCTTTTTTAATTGAACGTGCCATGTGAGTTCCTCCTTTCTATTTCTTCCTGCGTCTGACGATCAGACGGTTGCTGGATTTTTTGCCGCGACGTGTCTTGAGGCCGAGGGTTGGTTTACCCCAAGGCGACACTGGGCTTTTGAGACCGATGGGTTGACGGCCTTCCCCACCACCGTGAGGGTGGTCTGTGGGGTTCATGACCGAACCGCGTACAGTCGGGCGAATGCCACGGTGACGGTTGCGTCCCGCTTTCCCATAGTTGATGAGTTCGTGGTTCTCGTTTCCGACTTCGCCGATCGTGGCACGGCATGTGCCTAGGATCCTGCGAACCTCACCGGAAGCGAGTTTTACAAGCACGTATTTGTCCTCGCGGCCAAGAATCTGGGCGCGTGTTCCGGCGGAGCGGACGAGCTGAGCACCCTTCTTAGGTGTGAGCTCGATGTTGTGGACAATCGTACCAACCGGGATTTCCTTAAGCAGTTTCGCATTACCGGATTTGATGTCGGCATCCGGACCTGACATGATGGTGTCGCCGACACCGAGTTTCTTAGGGGCGAGAATATAGCGTTTTTCGCCATCCACATAATGGATGAGTGCGATGTTCGCACTACGGTTCGGATCGTATTCGATCGTTTTGACGCGGCCTTCGATACCGTCCTTATCGCGTTTGAAATCGATCAGGCGGTATTTTCTTTTCGCGCCACCACCTTGATGGCGGACGGTCATTCTTCCTTGGTTGTTGCGTCCCGATTTCTTCGGAAGGCTGACAAGGAGAGAACGCTCTGGTGTGCTGCTTGTGATTTCGACGTTATCAAGACGGGTCATGTTCCTAAGACCGTTTGTTGTGGGTTTGTATTTCTTTAGAGCCATTTCGCTGACCTCCTTTTTCGCTGATTAGTTACGATGAGAAAATTTCGATGCTGTCGCCTTTGACAAGTTCGACGATGGCTTTGCTGACTTTGGCTTTGAAGCCTTCGTATTGTCCGACACGGCGTTTCTTGTGGGGCATGTTGATGACATTCACATTCAGGACCTTCACATCGAAGAGCTCCTGGACGGCTTTCTTGATTTGGATCTTGTTGGCGCGAGCGTCGACTGCAAATGTGTATTTGTTTTCGTTCTCTACCAACTGCATGCTCTTTTCTGTGATGATTGGGCGCTTAACAATTTCTGAAGATAGCATTACGCAAGCACCTCCTCATAATTTTTGACGGCGTCCTGGGTGGCAAGCAACGTGTCGGCTATAAGAATATCGTAGACACTTGCACTTGAGACGGTCTTCACTTCGACACCAGGAATGTTCCTGGCTGCGCGTTCAACCTCGGGGATGAGCTCATTCAGTACAATGAGGGTGCGTCCCTCGAGTTTGAGGTTATTGAGCACTTCAACCATGCCTTTTGTTTTGGCGGTCTCAAGAGTGAGGCCGTCGAGTACGACGAACTTCTCCTCCTGGACTTTCAAGGAAAGGGCAGATTTAAGTGCAAGCCTTCTTACCTTGCGGTTTACACTCAGTGTGTAGTTTCTCGGTGTCGGACCGAAAACTACGCCTCCGCCTACCCATTGAGGTGAACGGATGGAGCCTTGACGGGCACGGCCTGTGCCTTTTTGACGCCAGGGCTTGCGGCCTCCGCCTCGGCGTTCACTGCGTGTCTTGGTTTTATGTGTCCCCTGACGTTGTGCGGCTCTTTGAGCCTTGACAACATTGTACAGGGCTTCTTGATTGGGTTCGATTCCGAAAACCGTATTGGCAATGCTGATTTCTTCAACATTGGTTCCGGTTTGATTTAACACTGTGACTTTTGGCATTCCAAGTCCTCCTTTCGCGTACTATTCCGCAGTCTCATCTGAGCTGCTTGAATTATCGTATTGAGTAGGATCGAGCGGTTCGACAGGTGCGGCTTTCACACCGTTGCGAATCATGAGCAATCCTTTTTTAGGACCAGGCACATTCCCTTTGACAAGCAAGAGATTGCGATCTGGGTCGACTTTCACAATCTTAAGGTTTTGAATCGTGACAGTTTCATGTCCCATGTGTCCAGGAAGTTTCTTTCCTTTCAAGACATGGTTCGGTGCGATGGTTCCCATTGCACCGGGTCCTCTGTGGTAGTGGGATCCGTGTGACATGGGTCCACGTGCCTGATTGTGACGTTTGATCGAACCTTGGAATCCTTTACCTTTGCTGGTTCCTGTCACATCAATGACTTCCCCAGCTTCGAATATGTTGACTCCGATCTCCTGACCTACTTCGAAATTCGCCATTTCTTCTCCGACAAATTCCTTAACGTAGCGCTTAGGGTTACTGTTCGATTTTGCGGCATGCCCTTTTTCGGGCTTGTTTGAACTTTTTTCACGCTTGTCCTTGAATCCAAGTTGAAGCGCTTGATAACCGTCGTTCTCAACGGTTTTCTTTTGCAGAACAACGTTTGGTTCACAACTGACGACGGTCACTGGGACAAGATGTCCGTTTTCGTCGAAAACTTGTGTCATACCTTCTTTTGTTCCTAAGATACCTTTGGCCATGAGTACACCTCCTAATAGTTAGTTACTTCAAGATAATATCGACACCGGATGGCAGATCCAGGTGCATGAGACTATCGATCGTTTGAGGATTCGGGTCCACAATATCGATCAGGCGCTTATGGGTACGGCGCTCGAATTGTTCACGGGATGTCTTGTTGACGTGAACACTGCGCAATACGGTAAACACCTCTTTTTCAGTTGGCAACGGGATGGGTCCTGAAATCTTGGATCCTGTCTTCTTCACCGTGTCAACAATTTTCT
Source organism: Candidatus Izemoplasmataceae bacterium (assembly GCA_046538775.1). Taxonomy (GTDB): domain Bacteria; phylum Bacillota_I; class Bacilli_A; order Izemoplasmatales; family Izemoplasmataceae; genus M55B118. The sequence goes on along the minus strand of JBKHIE010000004.1, from coordinate 3,925 downwards.
TTGCCGATTGATCGAGCAACCTGTGGTCATACGATTTCAATCGGATACGAATCTTTTGGCTTGCCATTCTTGTTCCTCCTTCCGCCTACATCAAAGTATAGACTTGCTCCATGGAAATATCTTGATCACGTCCGGATTCGTCAAGACAACGCGTATAGGCGTGTCAACAACCTCCCACTTCACAGCCGACTTTTCAAAAGTCTTTAGTATGATATCAAAGGGAATCCTTAATTTCAAGGTTTTTGAAAACTTTTTTTATTCTGTCTCTCTTGCACTGTCCAAGAACGGATCATAAAAGCGTGATGGAATGCCGGTCATAAGCAATGAGGCCTTCTTTTTTCATCTTGGCCAGTTCTCTGGAAAGCGAGGGCCTTTGCACATTCAATGTCTTGGCCAATGCTTCTTTACTTTCTATATCAATTCGCTTGCGCGTAGGCGAAGCACGGTGTTTTTCGATATAAAAAAGGATGCGTTCCCTGAGGGTGTGAAGTCTGAGCATCTTGTTATCCAGACTGAATTCCAATGCTTTTTTACTTAAATAGTTCAGATAGAATGACCGGAACCTCTTGTGATTGTCAATGAGATAATCCAGATTGTCCCTGCTCAGGAAGAACACCGCACTTTCCTCTTTCGCCACCAGGTCACCCGGATAGAAGGGCCGGTCTGCATGGATCAGGAAGTCCCCGAAGATTTCATGCTTGTTAAGTGTCGCAAGCCGCAGACTCCGACCTTCTTGATCGTAATGCACGAGCTCGATGTCTCCATAGGCGATGAATCCGATGGAATGGCACGGGTCGCCTTCATAGACTATGATATCCCGGGGCGAATACACGCAGGCCAACGACATGTATTGTCGAATGTCAGGATCGTTGAAAATCGTTTTCATGATAAAACCTCCATATTGTAACATATGATACATATTAATGGACTGCCCTATTGTATCATAAGGACGCAAAGGAGGAAATACCCATGAAAAAAATGATTGTATTTACATTGTTACTACTCACCACGATACTCGCCTCGTGTTCACAACAAAACGACCCGGAATCCCTGGATGTGCTGGTCCCAACCGGCTCTCCCCAGTTTTCACAGCTCTATTTGGAAGGAAACGTCGAAGACTACGATGTTTTCGATCTGGATGTGGATACCGTTCAAGGGGCTGAAACCCTGCCTTCGGCTTTTGGAAGTGAAAGTCACGACATCATCTTCGCCCCGACCAATCTCGGTGCCAAACTCATCGATACCGGTGTCCCATATACGTTCGCCGCGGCGATCACACACGGAAACCTATACCTTGTCAGCTCCTCGAAGATTGATTCGATGAGTGATCTGGAAGGTGAATCCATCACCCTCTTTGGCCAGAACTCAACTCCGGACATCGTCTTGAAATCGTTGATCGAGAATGCCGACCTCGATGAGGATCCGACATTGGATTATGTCGATTCCGTCCAAAGCGCACTCTCCGAGTTCCAATCTGAAAAAGCCGATATCGTCATGCTTGCAGAACCCATGCTTAGCACCTTGGAGGCAAAGAATGACGGCATTCACACCTACGACCTCCAGGACGCATGGGAAGAAGCGTTCGATAAGGACTCGTACCCTCAATCCGGAGTGTTCATCCATGACGATGTGGCGTCTGAAGTTTCAGACAGCTATCTGGATGCCTTGGATGAAAGCATTCAAAAAGCCAATGATAGCCCTGAAGAGGTCGCTTCACTGGCAGAAACGCTGGATGTCCCATTTGAAGAGAACATCTTGATAAACGCGATCCCGAGATCGCATCTGAAGTTTGTACATGCTCAAGATTCCAAAGAAGACCTGGAGTTCTTCTTTGAGAGGATCCTTGAGCTGAACCCCGCCCTCATCAACGATAACTTGCCCGATGCGTCCTTCTACCTGAACCATAATGAAGAATAGATGGCTCCCTGTAGCCACCGTTCTCTTCATCATCCTTCTATGGCAAATCCAGGCGTTCAGGATCGGAAACAGCACCCTTTTCCCTTATCCGGTGGATGCGTTCAACGCGTTAATGGATTTGCTTGGTTCAGTATCCACCTACCAGATCATAGGCCTTTCAATGATGCGGCTTGTCCTGTCGGCAGGGATTTCGAGCCTGCTTGGAATCGCAATCGGTGTCCTCGCAGGATTGAAACCGGATGTCGGACGCATTTTAAGCCCTGTTGTCAGTACTCTCAGAACACTGCCCGTAGCCTCGCTCATCGTTGTGATCCTGATTCTTTTCGGGCAACAGTTCTCTTTGTATGTCATCACCTTTCTCATGCTTTTCCCCATCAACTATGAGGGCGCAAAGGAAGGCATACTGACCATCGACCAATCCTTGGAAGAAGTCATGACCATCGAGACATCCAATCGGTTCAAAGGCGTTTTTCTAGTGCGGATTCCGCTTGCGTTCTCCCATATTAAAACCGCCTTTCTTCAAAGCATAGGCCTCGGTTTCAAAGTCCTTGTCGTCGCGGAGTTCATTGCCCAAACCCCAAGAAGCCTGGGTCATGCGCTTTACATGGGAAAGATCACCCTGGCCTACGACCAGGTCTTTGCCTGGACCATCCTGTTGATCGTCATCGTCATCTCCATCGAGCACTTCATAAACCGCTTGAAAACCCAATAAACAATAAAGTCATCGTGAAGGTCACGATGACTTTTTCAATTGGTCCTCAACGTATTCCTGTATGGATTTCTTCTGGTTCCTGTTCCTGAAAACCGCCTCACTCAGACTGGTGAAATCATCGGTGAAATTGACGATCCAGCTCTCAAGATACCTTGGCGGGCGCCAATTGAGAGGGAACATGTGTTTGACGATGATGTCTTTTTCCTTCTTTGTCAGGGTGAAATACTGTCGGGCATTATCATAGGCCGTTTTGGCATGGGTGAATCCATGCTTCTTAAAAAGGGGTTTGCGTTCCTTTTTCCCCTCGACATGCCAGTCGTAAAGGTAGAAATCATGAAGCAGGGCGCCCCGGACCACCGCCCGCTTGTCAAGTCTCAGCTTCTTGGCGACCCTGAAGGCGCGGTACGCCACGGAAATGCTGTGGTCAAAAAGGGTGATGCCTTTATGATGGGTATACCGCTTCAGCTCATGGAATTTTGGATGGATCAAGATCTCTTCCGCGAACTCAAAGAACTCTTCATAATCCTTCATGGTCTTCATCCTCGTCTGAAGAGTCGTGGTTGCTTTTGGAATGGTTTTTCAGATTGATCTTCAGGTTTGGAAACCCTTTGTAAAAGTGACTTGAGGTTATACGGCTCATGATTCTTTGAAGTATGGATGCATCCTTGTCCGTATCCGCGCTCTTGACTGAAGAGAGCTGTTTCTTGACATGGTCCAACCGGGTCTGGATTTCATCCATGGGCGTATTGGACCGGATGGTGCTTAGGATGCTTGCAACCGCAGCCCGGAGTGAGTGAAGTCTTCCGGATTCGCTTTCACTTGTGTCACGGTCAAGTTTCTGCATGAGGATTTCCAGACGGTTTTTAAGGTTGACCATCCATTTTTTGAAGTTGAAGAGCAAGATCAGCGTCATGATGGCATCAAACAAAGCATAGACGGTCAGGACCTGGACGGTGAACCGTATGGCCTCTTCGTCCAAAGACCGAATGAAGGGTACGACAAAGGGGATATGGACCGCAAGATAGAGGACGGTCCCGAAGATGCCCCATATGAGTGAATACTTAAGGCAGACATACCCTTTATAGCTGTATTTTTCCGACGAATAATCCCACCACCGGGCCCGGAAAAAGCGCATGAGAAAAGAGCCGCCAATGAGTTCCAAGAGGGTTGTGACGCCCATGATCGTGATAAATACGAAGACAATGTCCCACAAATCGACCATTGCATAGGTCTGATCGACAAGCTGGCCTCCGAATAGATGCAGCAACACCGCACTAAAACCATAGATCGGAATCA
>JBKHIE010000058.1:0-9022 GCA_046538775.1 Candidatus Izemoplasmataceae bacterium | reverse complement strand
GCCGGACACCATCTCGGCTTTGAGGAAACTCAACGCACCAAACCCGACCCCGCCCGCCGCGCCGGCTCCAAGGTCGTGGCGATGGTGTCTTCCTGTATGCGTCTCCACTACATCCGCATAGTGTGCCATGGCTTTTTCAAGGTATTCACGTTTGTCTTTATCCGCGCCCTTCTGGGTGGAAAAAACATGCGCAGACCCTTTGGGTCCGAGCAAAGGCGCTTTGACATCCGAGGCGACCACAAACACCGTATTCTTTATCCGTGTTTCCAAATCCCGGGTGTCAACACTTGTCACTTGGTCCAGTAAGCCGCCGGTCATCCGTTCTTTAATCTCCACATTCCCATTGAAAAAACGTACGCCCAACGCTTGAAGCATACCTGAAGCGCCGTCATTGGTGGCACTGCCCCCAATGCCGAGGACGATTTTTTCTGCGCCCTTCTTGATCGCATCGAGAATGATGAGTCCCACGCCGAAACTGCTTGTCTTGAGCGGGTTCAGGCTTTCTTTTTTCAAGAGTGCCAGTCCAGCGGCTGTATAAAGACCGATGTAGGCGGTCTTGTCTTTCAATACATATTTAGCGTTGATCCTGTTTCCCAAGGGGTCTTCTGTCGGGATTCTATGACAATCATCTGGATACACGGTTTCGATGGCCTCGATGAACCCTTCACCGCCATCGGATATGGGAAGACTGAACACATTATGGCTTGTAGCCTTGAAATGCGCTTCAATCATGTTGGAAAGCTCTATGGAAGACAGTGTCCCTTTATATGAATCGATAAAAACCGCTATATTCATAATGAGTCCCCCTTTACAAGGTCATTATACCTATTTTCTCCTGGGAATGTATATATTATCCAAACCAATAAAAGTCTATTATAAAAAGTCCGATTGTTCGAAAGAACAACTTTAAATCCATAATTGATTTGAACGCATTGATCTGACATCCAATCAACACCCTCTTTAAAAAAGAAAAGGTGGTCCGTATCCTATAAGTGTAAGCTACCAAACCACACAAAGGGAGCACACGGACTACATATGTAGTTTAACACCCTATCAGGTGTTGTGAAATCAATAACACTCATTATCACGCATGTAGGGTATTCTGATCACAAGAAACATAATCCTTGACCGTCTGGATCGAGCTCTATGCAGACTTTTTGAGAATACGTTCATATTCGCCATCCGGTGTCCTTGTCAAAGTTTCAAGATTACTGTGAAAAATCATATTGAACTATGTTCGGATATTCATGATAAACCAAAGGCCGAGCGGAAGCCGCTCGGCCTTTGAGACTTAAAAAGGAGTTAAGAGATTATTTCAATACCCATTTCAGGGTCTTGAAACCATTATGGGAATACTGATCGAACGTAAGTTTTCCATCCAGTTTGGGGATGTTCGATTCATCCGGAGTGTTCAAAAGTCCCTTATGGAAACCACTCGTTTCATAGGGGTCTTCCGCAAGGTCTGTCTCCATGACATCCTTGAATAGATGGCGATTGAATGACAGTGAGACTTCTTTCAGGGTCTTTAAGGATGGATTGATGGTTCTGAGTACTAAGCTGTCTTTTTGTTCAGAAACCTTGAGGATGGAATTGTGAAGTATGTCTGAATGGAAAAGATTCAGACTGTCCGCCCAGGTTCCACCGGTCTCGTATTCCGCGTAAGAGCGGATCAGCGGTGGATTCGTGTAAAGGGTCGATAGGTTTTCTTTATCGTCAACCGCCGATTTAGGTAGGAATGCGTACTCGGCTTTGAACGTGCCGTGCATCTGTGCATCGGGTGTGGCGCATACGGCGCCGCTTCTCCTTCCGGGCCTATAGGGCAGTTTCTCATTGCCCATATAGCCCACACCACTGAGCAATGTCAGGGCGATGACCGGACTCGTTTTTCCTTGGATTTCATAATGGGGAAGCCCTTTTTTCATGATGAAGAACGGCTTGTCCTTCGTATTGAAGCCAATGGTCTTGTGGGCTGAGAACGTGGGGTAGTAGCGTTCAGACCAGCCCTCATCCATGCTTTTCCGGGTTTCCTTGAACGCGTTTTTCCGTTTGAGTGCTCCAAGCTGCGTATCGGCGATATGGGTATCGGTGGACTCTTCCGATGGGAAAAGCACCGATACGCGGTGATTGTCCGCGTGGTTATGGATTTCAGTGCTGAATGAAGGATACTTTGAGTCCTCGTACAAGGTCACGTCGGTCTCGATCTTAAGGGTGACGGTCTTTTCACTTCTTTCTTCACGGGACGTGGTCTTTGGGACCTCGAGCTCATGGATGAGCCTCAGTGTCGCTTGAAGGGATGTATCCTTGATCACTTCAACGGTTTTCAAGGTCCCCTTGGAAGAAACCAGTGTGTCGTTCACAGGCGGGGAGTAGTCGTATTCGTCGCCGGCGTTGCCGCCGTCGATGAACTCCATCTGATCATGGTAGGTGACACCTGCTTCTTTATCTGTGATGTCTAGAAGCCCCTCTTTATTGACTTCGACCAGGACATGGTCGTTTTCGAGGCGGTCTTTCTTTGCCATCGACGGTCCGGATGACTCCGGCTTCTCCCCTTCTTCAATGTAGAGGGTGTGGTATCCGATGCCCTCCACATTCACTGGCAGGGTGATGGTCGTCTTCGTGTAGTAATCGTCGGGAAGCGGGGTGAGGGCGACTTTCGTGTCCTTGAGATTGAGTGTGCTTTTCTCTTCGATGTCATAAGGGACTTCAGTGCCGTCCTTTGCACGGATCTTGAATGATTCCGCCTTGGTATAGACGGTCGCTCTTTGGTATGTCTTGCCGCTCGCAAGGGTTCCATTGAACACCAGGACCGGTCGTCCCGCATGCGCGTCATAGCGCACGAGGCCATGAAGATGGTCGATGTGTTCGTCGATGAGTGTGTGAGCAATCTGCGAGGCATACATGTAGCGCATGCGCATCTCCTGATGGACGCTGTCGGTGCAGACGGTGCAGATGGAATCGTGGGCGTGGTTCTCCACGATGTATTTCCAGCCCTTTTGGATGATGTCGGTGTGGTCGTTCTTGGTATCGATGAACTGGAGTGCGTTCAGTGGTTCCAATAGGCTTTCATAGAGGCGTTCGAGGGCATCGTTCTCACGCTTGATGTCAAGGCGGGTGCCGCTGATCGAGGCGTGGACCCGGCTGTGTTTGCCCTTCCTGAGTTCACCCTTCAAAACCGGCATGGAAGCTTCATGGGGATCGAGCCCTTTCATATACTTGTCAATCGAAGTGAGCTCAAAGGTATGACCCTGGTCTTCGTAGGCCTTGTTCAATTTATCGGCGGCGTCTGTAAGGTGGTGTTTCGCAAAGCACTAGTCGCTTCCGCTCATGAGAAGCATTTGGTCTGTGATGCTCCGTTTTTTTAAGAGTTCGATGTTCTCCTTGATGACGTCCTTGCTTTTATCGAGGTCTTTTGAGAGGAACATGCCGTTCCCGTAGCCTTTGGGCATCCATTCGGTGATGACTGAACTGCCGTCGATGCCATGCCATTTAAAGGCGTTATAGGGGGTGTCGTCATCATCCACCCCGCGGTAGATGAGTGCATGGTCCATGCCGAACCCTCTAAGCAGGGACGGTATGACCGCGGACTGCCCGAAGGAGTCGGGGATGTAGCCCGTCTGCATCTCCTTGGCGAACGGGCGGGCGATGCGCATCGAGATCAGACGGTTCCGCACCAGTGATTCAAAGCTCGGAAGAAACGTGTCGGGCTGGACATACCAGGGCCCGGGGATGAGTCTTCCGGTTGAAAACGCCTCTTTGAGACGTGCTTCTTGTTCGGGTCTTACTTCCAGGTAGTCCTCGATCAGGCTCGTCTGGCCATCGAGTGTGAAGATGAAGTCCTTCTTGTTCAGGATCTGGTCCATCAGGTCATCCATGAACGGGATGAGACGGACACGGTTCTCCTGGTAGGTCTTGTGCCATTCTCGGTCCCAGTGCGTATGGGCGATGATCTTGAAATCGGTCATAGGTATCGTCCTTTCAAAGGAAAGATACAACCCAGAAGTCTGGGTTGTATCGTCAAGGTTTTATTCGAGTTCGATCTTGAGGTCTTCTTTGCTTTCGCTGTCCCATTCTTCCTCGACAGGTTTCTTGAAGAGGATGAGCAGTCCTGTAGAAATGGCTACTGCGACTAGAATAGAGAGTATGAAAAGCGGGATGTTGCTCGCAGGCGGGATGCCGACGATGCCTGAAACACCAGGTGTCGAAAGGCTGAAACTCATCATCATCGCGCCACCGACAAAGGCCCCGATCACGTTCGCGCCGACTACGCGTACCGGATCACGGAATGCGTAGGGAAGGGCGGCTTCGGTGATACCGACAAGGCCGCTCACAAGTGCGGTCGGGCTTTGCTCGATCTCAGAGTCCGTGAATTTCTTGGGCATGATCTTGGCTGCGGCCGCGAGGGCGATACCGGGTGCCATGATGCCGGGGAAGACGGCTGCGTTGGCTTCGAAACCGAATCCGCTCGGATCGGCCCATACCGCGAAGACGAATGCGATCGCGATCTTGTTGACAGGACCACCCATGTCAAAGGCGCACATGGCCGCAAGCGTTCCACCTAGGATGATGGCTGTAAACGTGGTGCCTTGCATTGATTTAAGCCCATCGATGATGATGGAATAAAGATCACCGACCACAAGGCCTACAGGATACGCCATGACAAAGTACATGACCCAGCCCGCGATAACAGGGATGATGAGGGTCGGACGCAGTGAGTCGATGACTTCAGGCATTTTGATCTGTTTGAGATAGTGGACAAGATACCCAGCAATGAGCCCGGCGATGACTGCGCCCAGGAACCCTGAGTCCTCAGCACTATCAAGTACCGGGTTGACGGCGATCCAACCGCCGATGAAACCGGGTGCGATACCGGGCTTACCAGCCATGGCGTACGCTACGTACGCGGCGAAGATGGGTGCGATGAATCCCATGACCGTCCATGCGAACTCATTGAGTGTGAGCACCCAACCGATTTCCGCATTGATGTACTCGGTGATGATCCCGGTCATGGCAATGGTCATACCGGCAACCACGATGAACGGCAGCATGTAACTGACACCGGTCATTAATGCTTTACGAATTTGCATACAATTACTCCTCCATTTTTATTGATTTTTTATTGATTCCTACTTTGGAACTTTGCTTCGATCTGCTTCAGTACGTTCTTGGGCGACTTGATCACGGTCTTCTGGGGTATGGTGACTTTCGGGATGTTGTTGAACCGTTCTTTCTCCGTCACGCCCACTTCAACGGCCAAGATGAGCACGTCGGCTTGTTCAATGTCTTCCTTGGTGAGCTTGTTTTCCAGTCCGGAAGCGCCTTGTGTCTCCACTTTCATTGTGTGTCCGAGTTCCTTGGCGGCTTTTTCGAGTGCGGATTTGACCATGTAGGTGTGGGCCACACCGGTCGGACACGCTGCAACAGCTATGAAGTTCAGCGTCCTTACCTCCCTTCCACGACCTTCAAGGTCTCGTAGATTTTCGTCTTGTTTTGTTCGTGTTTCATTTCGTCCATGAAATCCTCATCCATGATGTTCTGAGCAAGCCTTGAAAGCACCTTGAGATGGCTTTGGTCATCGCCTTGTTTCGTGTCCTTCACGCTCAAAATGAAGATCATGTCCGCAGGTTCATCCTCATCGTTCCAAGGGATGGGCTTGGCGTTTCTCACCAGGATGACGGTCGAGGTGTTGATGTTGTCGGTCTTGCAATGGGGGATGGCGATGCCATCGCCCATATAGGTCGAGACTTCTTCTTCACGGCTCAGGATGTCCTGGTAGAACCTTTCGACATCCTGGATGCGTCCGGCGTCCTGCAAGTCTTCTGCGACCTTTTTAAGCAGGGCTTCCCTGGAATCGAACTGCTGGTTCAGATAAATGAAATTCGTATCCACTATGTTCATGTCTTTTCACCTTCACTAAGTAATGTATAGAGTTCCTGAGGGTTCTTGGTTTTTAGGATGGTCTTCTTGAGCTTGTCGTCCGAGATGAGCCCGTATAATGTGTCATAGAAAGTCTTGAGCTGTTTCGTGGTCTCTTTTCGGATGGCAAGCAGGATGACCGCGTGGACCGGCTTATCGTCCCACACGATCGGCTGGTTGAGCGTCCATACCATCATCGCGTCCTGGTTCACAAAGTGGTAATCCCCGTGAGGGATCGCGAAATCGAAAACGGCTGTAGAGGATATCGCTTCCCGGTCCAATACGCTTTTGTAATAGGCTTCATCCACGTAGCCGGAATCATGCAATACCTTGCACATGGCTTTTAACAGCCTATCCTTGTTGGTGTAGCGCACATCGGTGCGGATCAGGGTTTCATCAAGGAGGTGGGTGAATCCTTGAAAGGCATCCTTGACATGGTTCTGACGGTCCCTTTTAAGATTATCAAGCGTCGCTTCGATCCGGCTCAGGTCCTTCTGGTTCAAAAACGGTGAGACATGGACGATGGGGGCATCGTCGTTTTCAAAGGGGACCGTGGTGACGATCAGGTCGATGGTACCGAGGTCCATCGCATCGGTTTCGCTGAGCGAGACCGTATCGACGATTTCGAGGTTCCTGAAAATTCGTTTGAACTTGCTTGTGAGAAGCTGGGAGGTCCCGACTCCGCTGCTGCAGACGAGCAGCACGCGGTAATGGTCCTGGGACTGGTTCGCAAGCCTTCTTTCGACCGCGGCCTGGATATGCATGGCGATGTAGGCGATCTCGTGGTCGTTATAGGGAAAGCCGTATTGTCGTCTCAGGGTCTCGAAGCTTTCAATCGACGCTTCGAACACCATGGGGTAGTCTTTCTTGATATCCTCGAGGTAGGGATTCCTGATGGGAAGGTGATTCTCCAGTCGGTTGATCGAGGATTGTATGTGTAAGGCCAGGCTCCTAATCAGGATCTCGTCGTTTATCAAAGAGACATCGAGAAGGGATTCCGCCTGGAGAATCATCGCGTTCACGGTATCGGTGATGGGACGCTCAAAGGCGTCTGCGAGTTCTTCGGGTTCGTCCTGCACTTTCGCTCCGAGCATGTGCATGAGGATGTAACTGGCCTCATCCTCGACCATCGAGACTTCGAAATACGTCTCAACCTCTTCGACAAAGCGTTTGGCGACCGGATAGAGCTTATGGTCCATGAATTTCTGTTTGGTGTCCTTGGGAAGTCTGACGAACTGTCCGTCCCGCGCCCTTTTGAGGGCGATGGCGATGTGGATGACAATCGCGGCGAACCCTTCGTCGGAAAACCGGATGGGGGTCTTTTTCTCAAGGTTCTGCACAATCATCTTAAGGCTGTCAAAGTCAAAGGCATCGAACTGCCTGAAGACGGCACTTCCAACGTAATGTTCAATCGAACGTGGGGCTTCACCGACTCTGAGTTCACGTATGACCTTGAGCATCTCCTGGTTGGACTGGTGTTGCTGGTAGATTCCCGCAAGGATCTCACGGCGCTTCTTCTCGCTCGCGTTGATGCGGATGCCCTTGTTGCGTTTCCGCTCCAGGGAGAGGTCGTGAAGTTCAAGCCACTTGCCGACCTTGTCGATATCGTTCACAAGCGTGCCGTGTGAGACATAGATCTCTTCAGCGAGCGTATTCATGGTGATGTAGTCATCCTGTTCAAGCAGACGGACGATCAGGTAGTATTTCCGGGTCTCGATATCCGATAAGCTCGACCGCTCCGGTTGTTCAGAGAGTAGCCATAAGGCATTGAGGGAATCGTCCTTGGCCTTGAGCCACATGCCGACCCTGGGCTTCTTCTCGATGGATGCATCGTGAGCTTTCAAAACATCATTCAACCGGTCGATTTCACCGTAGAGCGTCTTTTCACTCAAACCCAGGATATTTGAAAGGGTGTCCGCCGTCAGGGTCTTGCGGCTCAGGAACTCTTTCAATATCCGTTTCCCTTTTTCGTTTAAGGAATCCATAGTCTGCCTCCATGAATACAGTTTTATTCTATACCTTCAGTGTAACGCATAAAATACAATTCCTTACAGGATTAAAACCCATTCATTGTATTTAATTGGAAAATAGCCTTAAACAGGGCGATTTTTGCCACTTAATTGAAATGTATGCGGTTACACATGTAGATATCAATCCTTGGTATTATCCATAAATCCCGTCTTTCCTGAGGGGAACCAGGATAAATACCTTTGAACTTTTTTCCTTTTTAGGTACAATGGGGATGACAAAACGAAAGAGGGATCGATATGCCATACTCATTGAAACCCGTCCTCAAATCGAAGATGTGGGGCGGAGAGAAGCTCAAACATCTATTCAACTTTGAAAGCGACCTTGAAAACATCGGGGAGTGCTGGGGCATCAGTGGCTATGAAGAAAGTGAAAGCGTCCTTCTTGATGGCCCTTATGCAGGGAAGACGTTGTCTTGGCTCTGGAAAAAGAGAAAAGACCTCTTCGGCCATCACGAAAGCAAAGAATTTCCGATCCTGGTCAAACTCATCGATGCGGCCGATGATTTAAGCATCCAGGTCCACCCGGATGACGCTTACGCTAAAAAGCATGAGAACAGCTTCGGAAAAGCGGAGTGCTGGTATATCCTGGATGCCGATGAAAAGACAGAGATCATCATCGGCCACAAGGCCAAGACCTACGATGAATTCAAACAGTATGTCGAAGCGAACAAGTTCGAAGCCCTCGTGAACCAATACCCCGTTCAAAAGGGAGACACCTTCCATATCGAACCGGGCACCATCCACGCCATCAAGAAAGGCACCGTCCTTCTAGAGATCCAGCAATCAAGCGATGTCACGTACCGCTTCTACGACTACGACCGCCTGTTCAATGGCGAGAAACGCCCACTGCATCTCAAGGAAGCCATGGACGTGGTCAAGATACCGGACGATTCTTTGAAGCGGGGACTTGATACCAAGTACTTCCATACGGACCGGATCACAGAACCTACTCGAATCGATAAACATCCATACGGGCATTTCCTTGCGGTCACTGAGGGTGAAGTGACCATCAACGACAAGGAGTATCCTAAAGGCACGTTCCTGGTCGCGACCAATGAAGAAACACTAGCGGTTGACGG
>JBKHIE010000003.1:0-33372 GCA_046538775.1 Candidatus Izemoplasmataceae bacterium | reverse complement strand
CCGGGGGCGATCGCCCTGGGCTATATTGAAACATCGACCCTCAAGTGATTCGAAGCCGCCCGACCGAACGGTCCGGGCTTTTTTCTTTATCCAGGCGTTTCTTCATCGAGTAGCCGGCTTCCGAATAAGGCGGACCAGGCATCCCGAAGGAAGTGCCATGGCCGTTCCGCCGAAACCCGATTCCTTATTGCGTGTAGCAAGGGCCCATGGTATACTTCATGTGTGACACACAAAAAGGAGGCGCCCATGGACGCACAATTCAAAAGGGGCATTGTGGAACTGCTTGTCATGAAAATCCTTCAAAAAGGGCCCTCTACAAGCCATGAAGTCATCAAGGCATTGAAGGATGCGATGGACGTGACCGCAAACACCGTCTATCCGATCTTGAGGCGTCTGAATGACAAAGGCTATGCAAGCGTCGAGAAAGTCCCATCAAAGATCGGGGCTCCGAGGAAACTCTACCGTCTGAGCGATGAAGGAAAAGCGCGGCTTATGAACCTTGAAGGCGAGTGGAAGGACTTCCTCACGCGGGCGCTGACCATACTAGGAGGCACATCCGATGCGTAAAGAAACCTACCTCAGCTACCTGAAGGACATCCTGGACACGTTTGATATGAGCGATGAAGAGAAACTGACCGTCCTTGAGGACTATGAAACCATGATGGATGATGCGCTGGCGAAGGGAAGCGATGCAGAGGACCTCGAGAACCTCTTTGGAAACAAAGACCAGATCGAAAAAGAGCTTGAAAAGACCTATTCAAAGAAGAAGACCATAAGGCACACCGATACCATCCACCGAATCATGCCGTTCATGACCCTTGCCGTCTTCGTGCTGCTCGGTGTCCTCTACGACGCCTGGCATCCGGCATGGATGGTGTTTCTCCTGATTCCCATCGCTTCCATCCTGCTTGAGGTCTTCAACACCAAAAGCATCAACAAGCTCCATTCGATCCTGCCGGTGTTGACGCTCATCCTCTACCTTGTGCTCGGGTTCTTTTATGCGCTTTGGCATCCGGGATGGCTTGTGCTCACCCTTGGGATCATGGTCCCCATCCTCTCCTCCCCCGCACTCAGACCGCTTCACAAGCTGACCGCGGTCTCACCTTTCATCGCGCTGAACGTGTTCATCCTGGTCGGCCATTTCACGGGGGTTTATTCCCCGACGTGGACGGTCTTTCTCATGGTCATCTTCATCGGCATCCTGAACGAAAACAGAATCCACCATAAATGGATGCTTGAGGGCTTCCTGGTGCTTTCGCTTGTTTTGTATCTGGTTCTGGGATACGTGCTTGAAGACTGGACCCTTGCCCTTTTTTCATTCCTGATTTTCATCATTCCCGCCATCTTCACCGGACATATCCATGTCAAGATCCACGGATTTTCAACCTGGGTGGAAAAGACGACCCTGCTCCTTTCCATCATCGTGTTCTTCCTCTGGGGCTATTTCTTCGAGGCGTGGGCCGTGGCCTGGGTCATCTTCCTGACCGTCCCGAGCATGTCGGTGATCCTGCACGCGAAAGGACGGGACAGCTTCGTTCCGATCACCATCTTCCTTTCGATTGTGATCTTTTATCTCATCGGGTACTATACCGGCCATTGGGGTCTTGCCTGGCTCGTCTTCCTGGGCATTCCCGTGGTCGCGATCGTCCAGGAAGTCTGAACTCAAAGTGAAACGCAAACCAAGAACAAGAAGGTGACTGCATGAACAAAAAAGAATCGTTGGTCCGGGCCAGGACATTGATCCAAAGGGGACGGTATACAAAGCATACCATCAGGACCAAGGCCCCCCGCTTTGAAACCGTCGACGCCATTGATGTCATCCGTCTCGATGGGGCCGAATGGCTGCCTTATTACGACAAGACCCGGGATCAGCTGGTCTATGGGTATCATGAAAAAAATGAAGCGGGGCATGTCTTCCATTACCTGGCCTTTCTCGCCTTCGATTACCACTATGCGGCCAGAAGCGCCTTCGAATGGTTTGAAAGAAGCCCCTTAAGCTTCAAGGACTTGGACTAAAAAAAGGATTTCCGGGGAAATCCTTTTTTTATCGGTCGACCGCATCGTCAAGGTCATCAAGCAACCCTTCGTCGAGGGCCTCGATGGCGACCGCCACAATCTCGGGATCGAATTGATGCGAGGCCTCCTTGCGCAGTTCGTCCTTGATGGCCTTCAGCGGTTTTGATCGGCTGTAAGGACGCGCTTCATGCATGGCCGCAATGGCTTCGCTGACCGCGAGGATCGCACTCTCCTTCAAGTTCTCCTCGCCCTTCAGCTGGTCGGGATACCCTGTCCCATCGTAGCGTTCGTGGTGGTGAAGGACATACTCCGCGATGTTCTCAAGGGTGCTTGATTGGATGAGGAGTTCATAGCCGCGCCTCGGATGCATCTTCAAACTTTCATACTCCTTGATGGTGAGCGTCCCTTTTTTATTGAGAAGGGCGGTATCAAGACCGATCTTTCCGATGTCATGGACGATGCCCGCCCAGAAGAGGGAGTTCGTGGTGTTTTCGCCCAACCCCATCCTTGAAGCGATGGTCCTTGCGATCAGGGCGACATGTTCGCTGTGGGTGCGCGTGTTCGGGTCGAAGAGGTCGATGGCCTTGAGCAGGGCGACAACCATGGAGTTTGTCTGTTTGGAAGGGTCGAGGGTGGAAAGGCTGGCTTCAAAGAAAGTGTTGAGAAGGATGTTCAGCCCTTCGAAATAGGTCATGGTGTCTTCGGTGAAGGTGGCGTCTGAGTCCTGGTCGATATCGAAGCTGAGTTCGCAGGTCATCGTGTCACTGAGCCTGACGCTCATGAAGACGGATTCCTTGATGCGCTCCAAAAGTTCATTGTCAATCATCTTTGGAAGGTCATCCGTGGATGCGCTGTTCAAGGTGAAGGCGTGGTCGTTTGTGACAAACCGGGTCGGTTTATCAAGGTTCTTGACCCAATCGTCGGCGGACACGTCGTAGTGGTTGAGCGTGTCCACATCGAAGCCGAGCGCATCGATGAAGCGGACCTTGTCGCCTTCAACGACCGCGCAACTGCCGTAGTCGACATCCTCGATGATCCGGGCGATCAGACGGAAGACCCTCGAAGCTTCCGTCTCCATCTCGTCTTGACGCAGGGTGGTGTGACGGGAGAAACTGAAAAGCTCCTGAAGGGCGTCGACTAGAGAGTTCAGACGTCTTTGGCGGCGCAACTGCATGGACTTGGAATGCTCGATCTGCATGATGGTAAGCTTCAATGTGATGGTGATCGCCGCCAGGATGATGAGAAGAAAATTGACCTCGCTCATGTATACGAAGATATCGGGGGGCAAGGCGAAAGGATCGGTCAGATTCATCAGGAAAAGGAAAATGAGTGAAAGCATATAGACGGTCCGTACCGGAAACAAGAACGCGGCGACGACGGCGAAGGGAATGAAAAGGTATTTATGGAAGACGAAGGTTATGTTTGGAATGGTTCCGTTGAAGATGACCAGCGTAAAGAGAATGAATATCAGGTAAAAAAGGGCTTCCTTGCGGTTGAAATCCTGAAAATATGGATACCGGTCCACCTGTAAGGACATGATGAGCGGCGTGCCAAAAATGATCACCCCATAAAAATCACCCAGGAACCAGACTAGGAAGCTGTCCACAAGGTAGATAGAATCAATCAACCCGAGAAGGTATAGCGATGCATTCCCCAGAACCGCGGAGACGACCGCCATCGTCATCGCGGTGATGAGCGCCAGCGTGATGTCTTTGATGGTGAGGGCGAGCATGACTTTGAACCGGTGGAGCATCCATGCCCCTGCAAAGGCGCTTGCAAAGTCGCTGATTGAGAGGAGCAGGGCGAGTCCGACGGAGATTCTTAAGGCATAGTCCTGGGAAACGGCATAACTTATGAGGTAGCCAAGCAGGATAAAGAGGAAGACAGGAAGCGCGGTCGTTTTCCCCCTTAAAAAAAGGAAGGCAAACGCAAACGCGGTCGTTGCCCAGATGATGCTCGCATTGAACTGGTTCATGGTGAACATATGGCCGATGGGCACCGAAGCCGTGAGCAATAGCGCCATGAACCAGAATTCGAAGGTTTTCACGTAGGCTTTGAGATGGCGCATAGGCGTTACCGTCCTTCCATTGGGAATCGCATTCATTTTAACATTCTTTCAGGCAAAATAGAAACAGTATGTAGCACTTCGGTTCCAATTTTCATCAGATATGCTATAATACGCAAGGTTATTCATAATAAGGAGCAATGTCAAATGGAAACACTCTATGAATGGATAGGCTACATCGCCTCCTTCTTGATTCTTGTAAGTCTGATCATGACCTCGGTCAAACGGCTGCGGCTCATCAATCTCGCAGGAGCTTTGCTTTTTGCGGTCTACGGGTATCTCATCAGTGCCTACCCCGTCATGATCATGAACGGGGGGATCGTCCTGGTCAACCTCTATTATCTCAGACAGATTTTCATTTCAGAAGATTTCTTCAAGACCTTGAGCGTGGACAAGGAAGACGATTATGTCCATGCCCTGATCCACTTCTACAAAGACAACATCCAGAAATTCATGCCGGTGGATGAGAATGTGCTTGAAGACAGTGAATTCAGGATCCTGATCCTGAGAAACATGGACCCGGCAGGCCTTTTCGTCGCCAAACCCTATGATGCATCGACCCTGGAGATCACCCTCGATTATGCCCTTCCCATGTTTCAGGATTTCAAGACCGGTGCGTTCATCTACGAAAAGGAACGTGAGCATTTCAAGAAAGAAGGGTACCAGAAGATGGTCGCCTTCGCGAAAAGCGAGAAACATGAAAAATACCTCAAACGCATGGGTTTCAAACCGACCGATATGAACGGGGAGTCCACATACATCAAGACCATTTAGTAAAAAGCGCGGAAACGCGCTTTTTTTATCTTGAAATCATTATCATTTCAACCTCCGGGTGGTATAATGGTCCTGATAAGAATGGAGGATTGACATGATAGAACTCAAAAATGTCAGCAAGTACTACCAGGGTAAAGAAAGCGTCGTCAAGGCTCTGGACTCGATTTCCATCCGTTTCGACCTTGGAGAATTCGTCGTCATCACCGGTGAAAGCGGAAGCGGGAAATCGACTTTTTTGAATGTGCTTAGCGGCCTTGATACCTATGAGGCTGGTGAAATGTATGTCGGTGATGAGGAGACTTCACACTTCTCCGATGAAGAGTGGGAGGATTACCGTCGCAAGAACATCAGCTTCATTTTCCAAAACTACAACATCATCGATGCGTATACCGTCTATCAGAACGTGGATTCCGCATTGATGGTCCAGGGCATTTCGAAAGAAGAGCGGAAAAAACGTGCGATGAACCTGATCGAGCGCGTCGGTCTTCTCAAACAGGCCCATCAGAAAGCGAGCAAGCTATCGGGTGGGGAAAAGCAACGCACCGCGATCGCCCGCGCCCTTGCCAAGGATGCGCCCATCATCGTCGCCGATGAACCGACCGGCAACCTTGACAGCGAGACAAGCGAAAGCATCATCAAGCTCTTGAAGGAAGTAAGCAAGGACCGTCTTGTCCTGCTCGTCAGTCACAACTACGCTTCGAAAGAACCGTATGCGACCCGGCATGTGCGGCTTTTCGACGGCGAGATCGTCGAAGACAGGACGGTGAGGCCTTACGAAAAACCTGGCGAGGTTACCGGTGAGGCCGGGAAGCGGCCGAACCGCATGCAGCCTTTGCAGCAGTTCATGCTTGCGCTTAGGAACATGGCATCCATGCCGAGAAAGACCATCTTCACCTTCATGATCGCCCTTTTCATCGTTTTTGTGTTCGCCCTTACCTACGGGTCTTACGTCGAACAGACCGAGGCCTCCGCCATGGTGGAGAATCATCCGAACTTCAGAAACTCATTCGAGGGCAGGCTTGTCATCAGCCGCAAGGACGGAGAAGCGATGAGCGATGATGAAATCGATGCCTTCGAATCCAATGATGCGGTCAAGGCGGTGGTTCCGAATGATCCCGTCCTTGATCGTAATTTCCGCGTCATCGATGACGGCAGCAGTGACGACTATCGATACTACGGTAGCCTTCAGGTTCACCATGCGGATTCGCTCGACGAAAGCAACCTGATCGAGGGTCGGATGCCAGAAGCCGTCGATGAGGTGGTGATGGATTCCGAAGATTACGAGATTGGTGAAGAACTCAGCATCTATCAGTCGGAAATCTGGGAAGGGTACACCGATGGGGCCGGAGCGATGGATGTCACGGTCGTTGGAGCCATCGATTCCGAGCAATCCTACAATCGTCGCATCTATTTTTCCAATGCGTTCTTCCAAAGTGGCCGCGCAAAAATCATTACACTGTTGTCAGACAATCAACTGGAAGTCATGCACGATGATGGCAGCTTCACCTTTGATTCGTACCGCATTGTGCTCGATGATTCCCTGCCTGAAGACACCTTCAATATCCAGGTTCCAAACATGGATGATGTCCCGGATGAAGAGTTTGGGGGTATCACCGAAGAATACGAGGACCTGGTCGGTGAGACAATGACGATAAAGGGCCGACATGTCTTTGACAACTCCGCCCATGAACTGGATGTCGAGTTCAGGGAGCTGGTGGAAGGATCGGAGCATCATTACGAAGAATTCCTTTTCATTCATCCGGATACCATCGGCAATCTTTTCGGCGATGTCGGGGTCCATCAGGTCTCGCTCATCACCGAGGACAGGTTCGATGCCACAAACATCCAGGATGCCTTGTCCGATGACTATTATTCCGTCTATCCTGCGGGGTATTCCAACGAAATCAATGAGATTTTCAACACCGTGATCAAGCTTTTCCTAGGGGCGCTTTCCGTCTTCATCCTCGTGCTCATGTATTTCATCGCCTACATCGCCCTCAGGAACGTCATGCAGAGCCGCAGCAAGAACTTCGTCATCCTGCGCTCGATCGGCGCCAGGCGAAAAGAACTCAGCCAGTCCCTCATAAGCGAGCTGACTTTCACCATGATCATCGCCTATCTGGTGGTAAGCGTGGTGCTCAATCTCAACCCGCTCTTCCCGAATGTGATTCCCGACTACATGCGGTTCTTCACCTTTGGCAACTATGTCTTCATGTTCTTTGCACTTGTGATTCTAAGCATTTTCCTCGGGCTTAAGTTCAATAAAAAAATATTTAGAAGAAGCGTCATCAGCGCTTTTCGGGATGAGTAGGTGAGACCATGATAAAACTAAATAACGTCAAAAAGACATACAACAAACGCAAACAGAATGAAAACCGTGTCCTGGACGGCATCAGCCTCGACCTCCCTGAAAAAGGCCTGGTGGTGCTGCTTGGGGAAAGCGGATCGGGGAAGACGACTTTGCTCAATGCGATGAGCGGTCTCGACAAGGTCGATGCCGGCACCATCGCGTTCGATGAGGAAACGTTTGAAAAGTACAATACGGCCGCATGGGACAAACTGAGAACCAAGGACATCGGGTATGTGTTCCAAAACTACTACCTGCTTCCTTTTGAAACGGTCTATCATAACATCCGCCTCACCCTGAAGATGATCGGCATCGATGACGAAACCGAAATCGGCAAGCGCATCGATTACCTTCTCGGTGTCGTCGGCATGCAGGGGTATAAGAACCGCAAGGCGAACCAGCTATCGGGCGGCCAGCAACAAAGGGTGGCCATCGTCCGCGCCCTCGCCAAGGACCCGAAAGTCATCATCGCCGATGAACCGACCGGCAACCTGGACAGCCGGAACACCCTTGAAGTCATGCAGATCATCAAGCAGATTTCCAAGGAAAAACTGGTTGTCATGGTGACGCATGAAAGGAACCTCGCCCGTTCCTATGGGGATGAGATCATCGAGATTGTCGATGGGAACATCGCTTCGAGGGTCACGAATCATGAAAAGACCCAGCATACGAAAACCCATGAGACGGATATCTATCTTGGAGACCTGGACCAGGTCCTCGACGATGACAATGTCAAGGTCTTCATGGATGGATCCACCGACAAGGCGCCGAAGGCGCGCCTCATCCTCAAGAACAAGACGCTTTACATCGACATCGAGGATTCCGCCTACAACAAGGTCTACATGCTCGATGAAAGGAGCGATGTCAAGATCCATGACGCCAAGCGGGAAGAGGTGGAGAAGACCGAAGAGGCGTTGCCGCCGTTCAATTATTCGGAGCGTTTCGCGCCCCCGCAGAAAGTCTTCAAGCAGGTCATCGGCTGGAGGCACGCCCTTGAACGCGCCTGGGCTGCGCTCAGACGCACAAGCCGGATCACGAAGCTCCTATTCATCGGTTTCTTCCTGGGCGCAAGCGTCTTTGCGCTTGCGGTCGCGATGTTCACCAATATCTTCTTCATCGAGGATGAGGATTTCATTCGAACGCCCAAATACACCTTTTCATCACCGCTTGACGACCAGTATTCGGATACGATGGAATTCGAGGATTTCGATGCGGTGAAAGACTACGCGGAGTCCCGGGATTCCGTCGTGGGTTATGGGGTGGCAAGGCGAAACTCTACCGTCAGAATCAGTTTGCCGAAGTTCTATCAGACGGGTGGAAGCACCACGAGAAGCGGTCATATAGCGCCGATCGAACTCGTCGATGAAAACGATCTGGTCGCCGGATCGATGCCGGAGGATAACGGGATCCTGATTGACAGGACCTTGGCGGACTCCATGCTTGACACCGGGGTGTTCCCGAATCTTGGCATTGATTCGTATGAGGCGCTTTTGAGCCTTGATGGACTCCTTAGGATCGGGAATACGGAAATCCCCTATGAGATCAGCGGCATCACCGACACCGATGCACCGGTCTTCTATGCGCCGAGGTCGCTGCGCCTAAGCATTGATTCAGAGGATTTCATCGGTTACGGCATGGTTGAAGACGACCTTGAGATCGTAGCCGGGAACACGCCGGAAAACAGAGGGGAGATCATGCTTCATGCCTCGACAGTGAACGACCCTGACGGGATTGACTTCTCCTCTGAGACCCGCACCTTCAACGGTATCGACTACGATGTCGTGGGGGTTTACGACATCGAGGACACGACCATCCAGACGTCGAAGAACCTGGCACTCGAGGATACCATCGAGGCCGCAGGATTCAGCGGATGGGGCTCAAGCGCCTACTTCTACACCGATGACAGGGAAGCCTTCGAAGCGGAACACGATGCGGGTGAAAGACCGCTGATCGATGAGTATGAACAAGGCTATGAAGAAGAGAGGGATAATCGTCGCCGGACTTCCGGAGGTCTCATGGTCTTCTCCATCGTGACCCTTGTCGCAACGGCGGGCGCATTCTACTTCATCATCCGTTCTTCGATGATGCGGCGGATCTATGAAATCGGCGTCTACCGGTCACTCGGGGTCAAACGCCTCGACATCATCAAGATCTTCCTGCTTGAGATCGTGCTCATGACAACGGTCTCATCGGTGCTCGGCTATCTCGGTATGAGCTATGTCCTGAATCAACTGATCGAGGCTTCCGATCGCATGATCGACATTTTCAATGTCTCGTTCTTTACGGTCGCAGGCGGTCTGCTCATCATCTATCTCATCAACAGCCTCTTCGGGTTGTTGCCGCTCTTCGGGCTTTTACGGAAAACCCCCGCCCAGATTCAGTCGGTCTACGACCTATAAAAATAATGCCACGGGTTTCCGTGGCATTATTCACTTCCGAAACGTTTCACGTACGCGTCGATATCGTATTTTCGCTTCAGCCCGTTTTCGGAGAGGGGTCTTAATTTCCCGAGGATCGCACGTTCTTTGAAGGCGCGGTCGTGCCGCCCGAAACACCAGGCGATGCCGGCGTAGCTGTTCGGGTCGCGCCCGTCCAGGAAGTAGCGGTTGTTCAAGGTCTTGATGGTCTTGAACGCCGCTTCATGGGTCTTCGACCATTCGATGATCTTCTTGCCCCAATACATCCGCATGGTGTTGTGCATGAAGCCGGTATCGACCATTTCCCGCATCGCGGCGTTCCAATAGGGGTCATGCGTCTTTGCGCTTATGAGCGTGGCCATGTCGTACAGGTAGGGTCGTGCATCGTCTTCATGGTCTTCCATGGTCTTATAGGCCCATCCGTAGGTCATTTTGTCGAACCGGTCGTAACCGTCTTCCAGGAAATAGACATAATTGAACGCAAGCTCGCGCCGGACGATCAGCTGTTCCAGATACGCATCGGCGTCTTCCTTGGCGATCCGGCCTTTTGAGACTTTTCGCTGGATGGTCTCAAGCATGTAAAGGGGTGAAATCATCCCGAAATGAAGGTAGGGCGAGAGCGTGCTCACCTGGTAGATTCCTGGGTCGCTGCTTTTTTTGCTGTAGCCATGGATCCCTTTTTCATGGAAGGCTTGAAAACGTCTCAGGGCCTCTTTCTCCCCGCCCTTGAACCGTTCGACCTTGCCCACGTCATGGTCGATGGCGCAATCTTTAATGATGGCCGCCGCGGGCTCATTCAGAATCTCCGCGTGGCCGGTCGACGGATGGTTGAGCGAAGGCGTGTCCGGGATGGGATCCGCCGTTTCAAGCGCCTTCCATAGTTTCTTCCGGATTGTCCGCGCGGCGTATTCGAGTTTGTCTGAGGCCTCTTCGATCGGGACGGCCAGGTCGCTTTCCACTTCACTGACCCTGAGGGTGCTTGCTTCCTTTAGGATTTTCCGCCTTAGATTCCTTAATGGGCGGAGGTAGGCCTTGTCGATGATGAGTTCGGTGGCATCCTTGAAATAAGGCGGGACTTCTTCAAGGAAGTCGCCTTTCACCACGGTGAAATCGATGCCTTCTTTCTCAAAGGTTTCTTTTAATTCCTTCAGACCTTCGATCATAAAATGGTAATGACGGTCGGCCCCGTCTTCAAAAGCATGTGCAATGCAAAAAAGCACTTTGAGGGGTTTTCCCGCTTCATTGGCCCGATGGATGGCATGGACCAGGGCAGCGTTTTGAAAGGTCCTCTGGGTGTGCTGCATCCAGTAGAGCACGTAGGCTTTGGAACGGTTCATAGGGGCGTCATTCAGGACCTTGATCCGATTATTCATGATAACCTCCAGTTGGAAAAGGGTGATAGTATGATTGATCATGCGCACATCGAGAACTTCATGGCATTCAAGGATGAGACCGTGATACTTGGAAACCACACGCTTTTTATCGGGACGGCGTCGTCTGGGAAGACGACCCTGCTTAAGGCACTTGATTTATTTTTCAACCATGCCCTCGACCTTAGCGATGTCAGGAACAAGCAGAAGCCGGTCGTGATCGAATGTTCGATCGATGAGACGACCTACAGGAAAGTGTTCGCGCCGCCTCACTATACGTTCGACCCCGGACGTTCGGAAGGGCCGTTTGAAACACTGATGGGGGTGAAGTACCTTTACCTGCCCTCAAAACCCCACCGGCTCTCCCATTTCATCAATCAGTGCCTTTCCATCCATTATACGCCTCTTGAGTCCGGTTTGACAAATCCTACGGAGAAAAACAAGGATTTTTCACTTCTCGGACCGGCTGGACATCACGAACCGGCGTATCAGGTGGTCGATGTCCACCCGCTCAAAAACGACACGGACAAGAAAACGAAGCGCGTGGAATGGATTGAACGTTTCCATAACGGCAGCTTGTACATCGGTGCCGATGACATCGAACGGAGCATCCGTTTCAAGGATTTAGGACCGCTCATCGACTTAAGCGCCCAGGCCCTTTTCGTCTCCAAGCAAAAACAGTTCATCAACGCCTTCCCCTACCGGGTCCATCCCCTTTACAAGACCGATGTCCAGCGTGAGATGGACACCCTGACAAGACCCATCAAGAAATCGACGACGTTTCTTCTTGTCGAAGGGAAATACGATGTCCCCTGGTATGAAAGCGCGCTGCGCATCTTGAACCGGGAACACGACTACCGTGTCATCCCTTCGGGCGGGTCGGGAAACCTCGTGTTTGTCGATGAGCAGCTCAAGAAAGCGGGATTCAGGACCCTCGTCGTGAGCGACGGGGATGTCGACGTCCCCGGATACAGCCTGAAACGCGACATCATCGAGCTCTACGTCGACCCGGAATTCCTAAGAAAGCACTTCAACACCACGATGAAGCGGTCCCCGAGGACCAAACGGCAATTTTTCAACGCCATCCAGGAGAAGGACGACGTCATCAAGAAGGCGCTCGCCCGTTATGCGACCTACCATCTTTATCTTTCGCATCCGTTTGTGAAGGAACTTGAAGCCATATTGAAAGACTATGAGAGCTAGCGGGTTTCATTTCCTGCGGTTTTGCTTTATAATACATGAAAGACCGTGGAAAGGTGGATGCCCATGAACCCATGCCTGGTATGCCAAAACGAGACCTATACCCTGAAAGACCCTGAGATCAAGGTGACCTACCATGTCTGTAAAGCGTGTGGCTATACGTTCAAGGACAAGGCGCACCATGTCGATCATGCCAAGGAGAAAAGCCTTTACGAAAACCATCAGAACACCATTGAAAACAAAGGCTATGTCGCGATGTTCGAACGGTTCTTGGCTTTTGCGACCCGTGATGACGCCTTTGGCCCGGCGCTTGATTTTGGAAGCGGCCCCGGCCCTGTCCTCTTCGAACTTCTCAAAAGAAGCGGGTTTGAAAGCTACCACTACGACCCCTATTTCCATAAGGATGACGATGTTTTCAGACGGTCGTACGGGTTCATCACGGCGACTGAGGTCTTTGAACACCTGAGCGACCCTGGTGCCACGTTTTGCCGTCTTGAAAAACTTCTCAAACCCGGAGGGTCGCTTGCGCTCATGACTTCGCTCAGGCCTGCGGACGACCAGGCGTTTTTGGACTGGTGGTACCGCAGGGACCCGACCCACATCGGTTTCTTCACCGAAAGGGCGATGGAAAGACTCACTGAAAACACCCGGATGACCCTGGTGAAGTCCAACCATGAAAACCATTTTCTATTCACAAAGAAGCAGGAGGCATAACGCATGAAAGTCCATACAGATAACAAAAAGCAAATAGCCCATTTCAAGGAACACCTGCCCCCTTCGATCACCGTCTGCGAGGACCCGGGGGAAGCCGACGTCTTCATTCGCGGGCGTCTTGACAAAGCGGAAGTCCATGATGGACTCAAGGCCGTGATCATCCCGTTCACCGGCCACAACGGCATCGACATCGACGCCCTCAAAGAGAAGCATGTGGCGCTATTCAACACCCAGGCCCATTCGCACTTCGTCAGTGAAAAGGCGTTGATGCTGATGCTTGCCCTGCTTGGAAACCTTCCGCACTACCACAACAACCTAAAAGCGGGGGACTGGAGCGGGCGGAACCTCCCAAGCCGTGTTCGCTGGGTCTCCCTTTGGAACAAGCATGTGGGGATCTACGGCTACGGAACCATCGGACGCACCCTGAAAAGGCTTCTTGACCCTTTCAATGTCACGGTCCATGTGATCGACCGTGGAAAGGACTATCCTGGGGTCACGGTTGAAAAGGACCTCTACGCCCTGACTGGAAACACCGACATCACCGTCATCGCTGCCCCTCTCACCACTGCGACGGAGCATGCCTTCAGCGGTCCGATCCTCGACCAGCTCAAGGACAAGTATCTGATCAATGTCGGCCGCGGCCGGATCATCGATGAAAAGGCGCTTTATGAGAGGCTTGAAAACGGACTGATCAAGGGGTTCGCAAGCGATGTGTGGTTCCAGTATCCGAAGCAGGACGAAACGTTGGCGCCGTCCAAATACCCGATCCATACCCTGGATAACGTCGTGCTTTCGCCGCATACCGGCGGGTTCACCACCGAAGCGGAAACCCTCATGCTAAAAGCGTTGGTGAAGAAGCTTGAAAAAATCGAAGCAGGGGACTTCAAGGACGCCCTCGACTTGGAAAGACTCTAGTGAAAGCAGGGATTCTATGGACCGATTCTACGATGAACGCGAGACCATGTTTTCACGGGCAAGGCTGAAAAAAGGGTCTCGTCGCTACACCGCTTTCTATAAGGAACATCCCGAGCTCAAGCGAAGGGATGATGAAGTCCGCGGCATGGATTTCATGGACGCCATCCGAAAAAGCGATGCCTTCAAAAAGCGGTTCCTCCCGCTTTTTGAACAGGATGAGGCGTTCATGAAATCGCTCTATGATTTTGTGGATGCCGTGCCGATGCCGGAAACGAAAGCGAGCCTTCCTACAAGTTTCCATACCAACATCAAAGCCATCGCCAGGCATTATGGCGCGGAGGATGTCGGGATTGTCAAACTGAATGAAAAACACTACTATACGCATTTTGGCGGCGTGAACGAACCGCTCGGTGTGGACCTTTACGGTGAAAAGACCCCGAAGCATTACACCCATGCCGTCGTCTTTTTGAAAACCATGCGCAAGGCATACATCAACCGCGCCCCGCACTTCGAGGAACTTACCGAGGCGCTCAATGTCTACACCAATGTGGCCGTCACGGGCAGCCGTCTTGCGACCTACATCAAGCGCCTCGGGTATGAGAGCACGTTCATGAGTGAGATCTATTACCTGGCGCCGCTTGTCCCGCTCGCCTATGACGCCGGGCTCGGTGAGATCGGCATGTCGAACCATATCGTCCATCCCGTCCATGGTGATAGGATCCGCCTGGGCGCGGTCTTCACGACCCTTCCCCTAAAAGCCGATGCGCCGATCGACTTCGGGCTCAAAGCCTTCTGCAAGCGCTGTGCGCTTTGTCTCATGAACTGCCCGATGCAGTCGATCAAACCGCATGAGCGGGAAGTGAACGGCCGGACTTTCTATCAGTTTGATGAACCTTCGTGTTTCAGGATGTTCAGGAACATGGGGACCGATTGCGGCGTATGCATTCAAAGCTGTCCCTACTCCCAGGGCATCCCCGAAGCGACGCAGGCATGGAT
Source organism: Candidatus Izemoplasmataceae bacterium (assembly GCA_046538775.1). GTDB lineage: Bacteria > Bacillota_I > Bacilli_A > Izemoplasmatales > Izemoplasmataceae > M55B118. Next base: position 18,558 of record JBKHIE010000003.1, on the reverse strand, counting down.
GCGTAACGACAAGACACGGATCGATGCCTACCTGAAGGAGTACCTCAAAGACAAGAGGGGACGCAGGGTCTCCATCAAGGAACCCCTGGGCATCATCAAAGGAGGCGAAGACCATGACGATTGATCTTGACGTCCACGGCATGGTCGTCGAAGAAGCCATCGCCCATATTGAAAAGACCATCAAGAAAGCGCCGAAGGATGTGAAGGCCATCCGGGTCATCCACGGCTACCATGGCGGGAACGCCTTGAAGCGCGCCATCCAGGACCCAAACAGAATCCGTTCGAAACGGCTGGTCCGCCGCAAATACACCCTGAACCAGGGCGAGACCATCCTGGAGATCGACTGATGTTCACAAACAAGGTTTCAAGAACATGGTTGATCGTGGGTGGCGGGCTTGGCATCACCCTTGTCAGCCTGGCTTTCTTCATCCCATCCTGGAACCTCCTGCTCTTGATTCTGGGTTTTTCGTTTATCCTCGTCTCACTGCTCATGGCCCAGTTCACCTTTGCTTGGGCCCTCTATAAAGAAGAGGAGGCCTCAAGACAAGCATCCATGACCCACTGCCCGAACTGCAACAACCCGGTTTATAAGGACGACAGGGTCTGTCCCTACTGCCATGAAGAACTCTCAAAATAAGTGTGTGAGAACACACTTTTTTTGATATAATGATGATTGAGTAAGCGTTTTTACAAAGGAGTGAGTGCGATGTATACGATCAAGAAAAAAGAAGCCTTGAACGATGCGGTCGACTTAATGAAAGTCGAAGCGCCGCTTGTAGCAAAGAACGCAAAGCCCGGCCATTTCATCATCCTTCGGGTGGATGAGGAAGGGGAACGCATTCCCTTGACAATCGCAGGGATCGAAGGCGACCTCGTGACCATCATCTATCAGAAACTGGGGTATTCGACACAGAAACTGGGACAGAAAGAAGAAGGGGACACCATTGCGGATTTCGCCGGCCCGCTTGGGAATCCCGCCCATATCCGTGATAAGGACCATGTCGTCGGGGTGGCCGGCGGGGTTGGAAGCGCACCGCTCTTGCCGCAGATGCGCGCCTACAAGGATAAGGGGACGCGTGTCACCATCATCCTCGGTGCCAGGAACAAGGACCTGATCATCTTGAAAGAGGCGTATGAAGCCTTTGCGGACGACGTCTTGATCGCGACCGATGACGGGTCACTCGGGACCGAGGGTGTCGTGACCGATGTCCTTGAAAACGTCTTGAAAGAAAAGGATGTCGACCATGTCGTCGCCATCGGCCCGGTCATCATGATGAAATACACAGCGCTCATGGCAAAGGATCATGGCATCAGCGTCGACGTATCCCTCAATCCCATCATGATCGACGGGACGGGCATGTGCGGAAACTGCCGGGTGAGCATTGGCGGCAAGACCTATTTCGGCTGCATCGACGGTCCGGATTTCCCTGGAGAAGACGTCGATTACGACGAGCTGATCGCACGGCAGTCCTATTATAAAAAAGAAGAGCATGAATGCTATTTGAGGTTGGGTAGCGATGAATAAGACACGTAGAACCCTGATGCAGGAACAAGACCCGGATGTCCGCAGCAAGAACTTCCTTGAAGTCGCCCTCGGCTATTCCGGCGATGAAGCCTTGCAGGAGGCCATGCGCTGCATTGAATGCAAGAACCCGAGATGTGTCAAGGCCTGTCCGGTCAATGTCGACATTCCCGCCTTCATCAAGGCGCTGAAGGATGAAGACGTCGAGAAGGCTTTCGAGACCATCTATGAAGACAACATCCTCCCCTCGATCTGCGGCCGTGTCTGTCCGCAGGAAAGCCAGTGCGAAGGGGAATGCGTCCTCGGCATCAAAGGAGAGAGCGTCTCGATCGGCGCCCTTGAACGCTATGTCGGAGACCTGGGGATGGAAAAAAGGCTTGCCAGGATGGCCCCGCCCCCTTCGAACGGCCGCAAGGTGGCCGTGGTCGGAAGCGGTCCCGCGGGACTCGCGAACGCCGCTTCCATGCGCAAGAAGGGTTTTGAGGTCACCATTTTTGAAGCCCTGCATGCGTATGGCGGGGTCCTAAGGTATGGCATTCCCGATTTCAGGCTTCCCAAGGCCATCGTCGATGAGGAAATCAACAACCTCAAGACCATGGGGGTCGAGTTCGTCAAGAACGCCATCATCGGCAAGACCCTCACCATCCCGCAGTTGTTCGAAGAAGGCTATGAGGCCGTCTTTGTCGGTTCGGGAGCCGGGCTTCCAAAGGCGCTCCGGATTCCCGGGGAAAACCTGAACGGGGTCTATTATGCCAACGAGTACCTGACCAGGGTCAACCTGATGCGCTCCCGGGGCTTTCCCGAATCAAGCGATACGCCGATCAAGCTTGGGAATACCGTCTGTGTGGTCGGGGGCGGGAATGTGGCGATGGATGCCGCGAGAACCGCAAAACGCCTTGGCGCCAAGGATGTCTTCATCGCTTACCGCAGGGCTGAATCCGAACTCCCCGCAAGGCTTGCGGAGATTCACCATGCCAAAGAAGAAGGTATTGAGTTCAGACTTTTACGCAACCCTGTCAGGATTGAAGGCGAAGATAGGGAAGTCAGAAACGTGGTCTGTGAAATCATGGAACTTGGTGAGAAGGATGCTTCTGGAAGACGCAGGCCACTTCCAACAGGGAAATTCGAGACCTACCCCATCGACAGCATCATCGTCTCCATCGGTCAAAGACCGAATCCGATCCTGAAAAGAAGCACCGATGCGCTTGAAACGGAGTCCTGGGGCGGCATCATCACCGATGACTCCCATCAGACCTCCATCGAAGGCGTTTTTGCCGGTGGCGACGTCGTCAGTGGCGCAGCCACGGTGATCCTTGCCATGGGTGCAGGCAAAGATGCGGCCGACGCGATGGAACAATACCTGAACAAAAGCTGACAAAAGGGACGGACGTCCCTTTTTTCATTGACATTGCCGGCTTTAACTGATAAACTTTTAAAGACATACTTTGAATATCAAAATTAACGGAGGCTATTCCATGAAAAAAATCGGATTTGTTGTGTGCAGCAACTCAGGTATCGACTACATCGACCACCCCTATGATATCCGTGTCTTCCGAAGCATGTTGCTATTCGGCGAGGATGAGTACACCGATTACATCGACATCAGTGCCGAAACATTTTACTCAAGACTGAGAGAGAATCCCAATGCTCCGCTTTCAACCGCCCAGACTGCGACCGGAGTCATGATCGAGACGTATGAGACGCTTCGTGCAGAAGGCTACACGGACATCATCGTCGTCACCATCTCATCCCAACTGAGTGGGACGTATGAAGGGGCCCAGATGGCCGCGAACATGGTCGATGGCATCCATGTTCACGTCTTTGATTCCTTGAGTGTGGGGTATGCGGAGGCCTCCATGATCTTAGAGGCCGCCCGGATGGCCGAAGAAGGATCCGATGTCCCCGAAATCCTCGACAGACTCGCTAAAATCCGTGACAACCAAGGGCTTCTCATATCTGTGGACACCCTCAAGTTTCTTGTGAAGAACGGCCGTCTTTCCGGTGCGAGTGGCCTTGTGGGGTCCATGCTCAAGATCAAGCCCATGCTCCATATAACCCATGATGGACGGGTGGAGCCCCTGGAGAAGATACGAACAAGGAAAAAGGCGATCAACCGGATGATCGAAAAGTTTCTAGAAGACCACACCGAAAAGAACCTGGTCGTCTTCATTTTGCACGCCCATGCCCATGATACCGTGGAATCGATCCGTAGCCGGCTCAAAGCGGCTCGCGAAGACCTGGGCGAGATTCCTGATTACCCGCTCACTCCTGTGGTTGGAGCCCATGCCGGACCGGGTGCGATCGCCATCGGTTGGATCACAAAAAAGTGGTAAAAACCCCCATATGTTTGGTATAATAGAATATAAAGGAAGGTGTTGACCATGGCAAGTAGTTCCAAAGAAATCATCAACGAACTTCTCGTGGATGTTTTCAACCATATACTTCGCATCGAACAGCAGCATATGCGTGAAAAAGGCATCAAACTCTCAATCAACGAGATTCATGTGCTTGAAGCGATTCAGAAAAGTGAAGAGGCGACCATGACGAACGTTGCCAAGAAGCTTCACGTCACCGTCGGTACCCTGACGACATCCATAAACAGGCTTGTCGAAAAAGGCTATTGTGAACGCTATCAGACCAAGGAAGACAGACGGAAAGTCTTTATCCAGCTTACAAAGAACGGAAAGCATGTCCTTGAAGTGCATCGCGAGTTCCACGAGGAAATGATCGATGCCGTCATCGATGATCTGAAACTCGAAGACAATGCGTTGCTCATCGAAGCGCTCGAAAAACTCACCGATTATTTCAAAGACAAGTATTGAGGGCAAGGGAGGCTTGCTATGGCCATTACTTCGGATGTGTTAAGGGGTCATCTAGAAAGTGTCATTCTTACATTGATCATGGAAAAGGACCGGTATGCCTATGAAATCGCCAGAGAAATCCGGGAACGGACCAATGGCAACTTTTCAATGAAAGAGGCGACGCTTTACGCCATGGTCCAAAGACTGGAGAAAAAGGATTTGATCCGCTCCTATGTCGGGACCAAATCCCACGGCCGCAAACGACGTTATTATACACTGACACCGCTTGGGAAAGCGTATTTCAATGAAAAAGTCCAGGAATGGAAAGAACTGAAGGCTCTCATGTCGGTATTTTTGGAGGCTCATGATGAAACAGATCGATGAATTTGTTAAAAAGATCTTCAAGCACCATCCTTCAGCCGATGAGGAGACCATAGAGAACCTGAAAGCATTTCTCAATGAGAAGGTTGAAGACCTGGTGGAACAAGGGTATGAAGAAGACGATGCGGTGCACAAGACCATCGAGGAGTTCGGCGATCCGGAAGAGTTCTATCTTCCGAACCTTGAAAAGGACAAGAAGCGCTACTTCCAAAAAGAAGCGATCCGCCGTTCCAAGAACGCCCTTCTGTTCTCGTTCTTAAGCAGCCTGCTCATCATCGCGATCCTGATGATCGCGAACTTCGTGTTTTTCCCCGACATCGGCCCATGGTCAGTGATCGTTGCACTTGGAGTGCTGTTTTGGCCGCTCAGCGTCCTTTACAGACTCCTTAACAGAAAGGGAGATTAATCATGCCAGACAAGAAGACCGCAGTTGTAGCCATCAGCACGGGATGCCTCGATTACATGGACATCCAGTCGGAGAACCTGTTCATTCTTCGCTGCAAGATCATCATGGGGGATGAGACATTCAGTGATTATGTCGAAATCGACGCCAATGATTTTTATGACCGTTTGAAAAACGAACCGGATTTGGTACCGACCTCTTCCATGCCCGCCATCGGTGAAATCGACGAGACGCTGCATGCGATTGAAGATGCAGGGTATGAATCGGCCATCGTCATCACCATCTCCTCTGAACTGAGCGGAACCTTTCAGACTTGCAAGATGGCCAAGAATGCGTATGATGGCAGCCTTGACATCCACGTTGTCGACAGCAAGAATGCGGCCGCAAGCGAAGGCTTTCTCACCATTGAGGCCTTGCGCCTCGTCAATGAAGGGACGAGCGTGAAGACCATCATCCCTTATCTTGAACGCCTTGCCATCGCGAGAAGGCAATACTTCATGGTCGACAACCTTCGTCTGCTTGTGAAAAACGGAAGGCTTTCAGGGTTTTCCGGCATGATGGGTAGGCTTCTCAAGATCAAGCCCATCCTTCAGGTCAATGATGAAGGAAAGATCGTGCCGTTTGAAAAGGTGAGGACCCACAACAAGGCACTTAAACGTATGATCGACCAGATACTGAGCGATCTTGAAAACGTGGAGAATTTCGTAGTCACCTACGACACGTCCGATAATAAAGAGGGTTTTAAGACCGTGTTCAATGCGATCGAGGAGAAATACCCCGACCATGTCCATTACGCGGCGCCCATCACTCCGGTCATCGGAGCGCATACGGGCAGTGGTACAGTCGGTGTTGCCTATTTCGATCTGGATAAGGCAAAATCTCCACAGTAAAAGTTGTATTATAGGTTAAGCCGTGATACAATGGTGGCGGTGATTTTATGCAAACAAGAAGATTAGTGTTCCTAGCGGTCATGCTCGGTGTGAGTGTAGTGCTCAACATCGTGGAAAGGACCGCCGTTCAAGGGTTTAGCGGCCTTCCGATGATTCGGCTGGGCCTCGCAAATATTGTCGTACTGATTCTGCTTTACACTTACGGAAGGAAGGATGCGTTCAGTGTCCTGATCCTTCGCATTGTCCTTGTGGGATTCGTCACCGGACTTCTGAGTCCTTCGTTCCTCCTAAGCTTTTCAGGGGGCATGGTGGCGTTTGCGCTCATGAATCTTTTCAAACGGCTTCCGGGGTTCAGCATCATCAGTGTCAGTGTGATGGGCTCACTCGGCCATGCGGTCGGTCAGATCTTCATGGCGATATTCATTCTTGAAACCTCCGAAATCGTCTATATCCTGCCCATACTGACCGCCATCAGCATCCCCACAGGCATCTTCATAGGACTGGTCGCACGGAAGCTCATAGCTTTGATGAAAGATCAATTCGCGTTGTCGATTCTTTGATGATTCAATAAAAGCGTTCCGAAATCAGGATTCATGATTCCGGAACGCTTTTTCTATTTGCCTTTTCTAGTCATGCCAATCGAAGACATGGTCTTCAAATCCGTCTGTCATCTTTTGTGAGCCATCCGGCATGACCCATAAGGCCTCGACGTCTTCAAGCTCGTCTATGAATGCCTCCGACGCATCTGGAGGCATCAAAAATGCGGAGGTGGAAAGAACGTCACTCATGCCATCGCTTTTCATAATCAAACTCACACTGCGGTAATGGTCAGAGGGGTAAAGGGTTTCGGGGTTGATGATGTGGTGGTAGCGTTCGCCATCTTTCATGAAGTATCGCACGTAATCGCCGCTGGTTGAGATGGAGGTATCGCCGGGTATCTGGACTGCACCGAGCCCTCCTTGTTCGGCGGGATTTTCAGGGTCGGTAATGGACACTTGCCACAAGTTGTTGCTGCGGGTGGGATGATCCCCATGGATTTCGATGCTTGAGGTTCCGGCATTGATCAGAAAACTGTCGATGACATCGTAGCCTTTTAGATAATCCGAAACCCGTTCCGCGGCGAACCCTTTGGCAATGCCACCCAAATCAAGCTTCATGCCTTCTTCGATGGAGACTTCATGGGTGTCCTCATTCATGGAGATGCCATCGATACCGACCGCTTCACCTGCGGACTCAAGTTCCGTTTCCCCTGGCAGCGAACAATCCTTTTGCCGATCGTTGCAATCTTCGATGCTTTGATTCCAAAGGTCGAGCACCGGGCCCAGTGTGATGTCGAAATACCCGTCCGTCAATTCGTAGTATTCAATGCCCGTCTCAATCAACTCGAAAAGAAGGGGATCGACCTCATGCCATTCGCCAGGGTTTTCGTTGATGGTCCGGATGTTGGTGACACCCTCGAACGATTCGTGTCTGGTTGCAAGCTGATGGATGTTTTCGAGTCGGGTGTCGACGCCATCGAATATTTCATCCAAAGTATCGCTATCAGTGCCTTCTGGAACATAGGTCTTGACCGTTACACTGGAATCAAAGTAGGTATATGTCTTTGAAGCGAGCTGGAGTTTTAGTGCCATAAACGCTTCATGGAGCTTTTGAGCATGGTCATCGCTCATGATGATGACAATCACATCGCCGATGTTGTCCACAATGACATTATCAGGGGAGACACTTGCAAACTTCCACTTGTCGGAATCAATATTCTCTTCTATAGCCTTGCGCATCGCATCGATATCTTCATCTTCGGCCACCCTGATCAGAGTCAGCTCAAAAGGGACTGTCGCTGAAGAGGGGATACTGGTGATGGCTTTATCATAATCATAATCGGATGTTCCGAGATAGGCTTTCTCATTCTTCTCATCAATGCTTACGGTTTCCAGCTCATCGAAGAATTGCCGGGTGTTCCCATCGAATTGGTTGTAGGAATAGATTTCGGACAGTAAAGTTTCCAAATCCTTGTTTAGGACCCGGTCATTATCGTCTTCACAGGAAGACAAGATGAATACCATCAATACTATCAAAACGCTTAAACATATTTTCTTCACTGATTTCCACCTCTTTTAGAGCATGATTATTATATCACACAAGCATAACTCTGTCGTCAAGTACAAACGTTTTCCATAAAAAAGAGGCCCGGAGGCCTCTTTTAATGTTGAGAAGAAAAGTATTATTCGAGTGCGTCTTCGATGGCTGCGATGTAGTTGTTGACAGTGATGCTGACACCGGATACAGTGTCATCGCCATCTTCATCGAAATAGTTTTCGTCAAGGTCATAACTTGGAACGCCTTGGTTGTCGACAACGTCGTCAGCGATGGCTTGTACTTGTTCATGCCACATCTTTTCGCCGTCTACATAGCAGTTTCCGTCATCGTCTTCCTCGACTTCTTTTTCTGTGTGCATGTGGTAGCCACAGCCGTAGTCAAGAGACATCTTGGTGGTTATGATACCGTGGCTGGTAGACCCTTCAGAACGTCCAGGTTTGGAGTAATCAGCATCGTCTTCATCGGTAGTACTGAAGTAGACAGAATCGATTCTCATATGAACAAGGTTTCCGTCTTCATTGACAGCGCCGATGGCGACTGAGTTTTCTCCGCCTTCTGAATAGTCGCTAGCTCCGAATACGATTCCAGGATCGAAGTCGCCTTCGTCGTCGAATTCAGGAACTTCGAAGTCCGAAGGGGATTCGTCTTCGCCGAGTTCAGCTTGGTCAAGTGCATTTTCAACAGCTTCGATCAGGTAATCGACTGTGATGGATACACCAGCGACTGCGTCATCTTCCAATGCGCCTTCGGAGAGGTCATAAGAAGGGATGCCTTGGTTTTCAACAATGTCGTCAGCGAGCGCTTCGACTTGTTCATGCCACATCATTTCGCCTTCTACGTAGCAGTTACCGTCTTCGTCCTCTTCAACTTCTTTTTCGGTGTGCATGTGGTAACCACAGCCGTCGTCAAGGGACATCTTGGTAGTCGCAAGGTATTTTGTGGTTTCGTCATCGTCCGGATCTTCACCATGATCCCAGACGTTGCCTTCGGAATCACGTTTTGCATAAACAGAGTCAATGAAGATGTCTTGGATGAAGCCCTCTTCATCTACATAGACGTATGCGTAAGAATTTTCGTTGCCTTCGGTATAACCGAGATGGAGTCCAGGTTTATACTCGCCTTGCTCTTCTTCGCCACATGCCGCAAGAGAGAAGACCAGTGCTAATCCCATCATTATGGTGAGAATTTTTTTCATGGTTTGTTCCTCCTAGTCATTATGTTTTTCAAACCACCTGTATTATAAGTTTTATTGATGACCTTGTCAATAGTTTGAGGGACAAAGTTGTAGCGCGGTGCAAGTTTATTTTTGCATACAAACTAAAAGCGTTGGACGTTTCAGTCTTTTACTTGATATGATATAATATATTGAATGCGAGGAACGATACTATGAAGCGAAACGATATCAAGCTCATTATCGTGCTAAGCATCATCGCGCTGATCAGTGTAGTGGCGGTCCAGATCCTCCAGGACAGACAGTCCTTGGATGACGGCATAGCCATCATCACCTATAAGAACCGTGAAGTTCTGAGAATCGATCTCAAAGACGGCTCCAGCGAAAAGATATTGGATGAATACATTCAAAGTGTCGATGATGAGGCCGGTATCTATATTGTCGATGGAAAACTCGGAGATGTGACCATCCATTACGATGCATCGGACCATACGGTGCATGTGGAGGATGAGACCAGTCCTCAAAACATCTGCCAGAAGCAGGGGAAGACGAACTCGCCGCTCAAACCGCTGACCTGCCTGCCAAACGAAGTCGTCATCCGCATCGAGACGCCGCTACCGGATCCGGATGAGGACGATGCGATCATCTATTAATCCCATGCAAGGAGGCTAAGCCTATGGATCCACTCGGACTTGCGATTTTCGAAGGGTTGCTGTTCTTCGTCATCTTCGCCATCACGTTTAAAGCACTGATGAAAATGGACATCACCCCGATCTTTCAAAAAGGTGCGATTCGTGAGATGCAGATCGTCTACATTTTTCTGGCCATCGCACTATCCTACCTTGTACTCAAGGCCATCATGAATCTTGTAAGCATCTCAATCACCATATTCAGTTAAAAAAGAGGGCGGTCATACGCCCTCTTTTTCATAGGTATTCGGTAGTGCGCTTTTTTATCATGCAGTCCGCCTGGTCACCGGTGCGTTCCTTGAGTGCCTCCCGCAATGCGTTCGCCTTGTTTTCGGGCAGGCGCAGTTCGTAGTGGACGGCTTCGTCATAGGACCGCCTGATATCGTCCGAATACTCGCCCAAGAGATGCTCAACGGTGCCGATCCATTCGAATCCGGCTACTACGGCGAGGGTCAACACTTCGGTCCGTTCACTCCTCACGGCCTTCTCAAGCGCGTCGCTCACACTTTTTCCATAGGCCCGGATCAATCCGCCCGCTCCCAGTTTGATCCCGCCGAAATACCGTACAACGACGGCGACGGTGTTGGTCAGGCCGTTCTTCTTCAGGGTTTCAAGCATCGGGACGCCCGCGGTCTTCGAAGGTTCGCCGTCATCCTCGGCCTTCTGGACGATGCCTTCATCGCCCAGGATGTAGGCGAAGCAGTGATGGTTGGCGTCGGGATGTTCTGCCTTTACACTCGCGATGAAAGCTTCGGCATCCTCCTTGGTGAAAACTGGTGCCAAGAATGCGATGAAGCGGGAATGTTTGATGAGGGTCTCGTGTGTCACGGGTTGTTTTATGCTTTGCATGGCAATCACCTATCCCAATCATAGCATTTCTCGGACCGTTTGGCTCGCATTGATGGAAAAAACCTTCTATCTGTAGTATAATTCATATGATAACACTATGTTCATCTGAGTGGTGATTCCGTGTCGAAACTTCATGAAAACGGACGTTTCATATTAAGGACCCTGAACGACGCTTCTTTTGAAGCGTATTTTGTCGGTGGGTACGTCCGGGATTACCTCCTCGGCAACCCTGGAAACGACATCGACATCACCACCAATGCCCATCCCGATGACATCGCGGAGCTGTTTGAGAAAGTCATCCCGACCGGTCGGGCCTTCGGCACCATGACCGTCCTGATTGAGAAAATCCCTTATGAGGTCACGACCTACCGCAAGGAAACGGTCTATGACAACCACCGGCATCCCAAGGAGATCCGCTTTGCGGATTCCCTGGTCGAGGATCTTAGACGCAGGGACTTCACCATCAATCAGCTCACCATGGACAAGGACGGGAAGGTCGAGGACCATTTCGAGGGGCTTCAGGACCTTGAGAAAAAACTGGTCCGCACCATCAATGACCCGAACGACCGCTTCTATGAGGATGCGCTACGGATGCTCAGGGCGTTCCGCTTCGTCGCGAAACTCGGGTTTGACATCGAAGCGAATACCGCTGTTGGCATCAAGCGGAACAAGGACCTGATAAGGAAAATCTCGATTGAACGGGTCCAGGACGAACTCTTCAAGCTCTTGGACGCCCGCAACAATCAACGAGGGTTGAAAGCCATGGTCGAGACCGCGTTCGCCGGTGCGCTTTATGACATGGAATCCCCGATTAGAACCCTTGCAAAGACCCCCGTGCCCTTCTCCAGGGATGAAGCCCTTGCGCTCATGTTTCTCGGTAAAGACCTTGATGAAGGACCGTGGAAGCTCTCCAACGTCCAAAAGAAACACTTCAAGGCGATCGGGGACCTTCACCGGGAGACCAAATTCCAAGGCTTTTCACCGTTCCATCTTTACACCTACGGCAAGAAGACCTGTCTCAGGGCCAACACCTTGAACCGGATCGCCGGAGACAAGGACCGTAGCGAAGCGATCACACACCTCGATGAAACCCTGGCCGTCCGGTCGTTAAAAGAACTCGCCCTGAGCGGCTCGGAGATCAGAAAGACCCTGCCGATCAGACACCCAAGCCAGATCAGCCGGCTTTTAAGCACGCTTTTAGACGACGTGCTTGAAGGACGCATCAAAAACAATCATCACGATCTGAAAGAAGCCGCCCTGCACTACCTCAAGACAAACGAAAGCGAGCAGTGACCATGCCACAATTCAAAGCCTACCTGGACGCCTTCCACACCATCAGCGTCCTCATGCCCAAAACCACCACAGAAAAACACATGCAGTCCTTTAAACTATGTGGTCAGAACGAAACCCTTCCCTTAAGCATCACCCACATCGAACACTTCCACGATGTCATCAAGTACACCACCACCTTCGAAGGCTATGTCTTCATGACCGAAGACTATACCGTCAAGGATGAAGAGGGCCGCGAAGCGGAGCTTTACACGGGGAAAATCGTGCGAAGCGACATCTTTGACGAACTCTTTGCGTACGACGGCAACGACCTTGGCGTCACCTACGAAAAGACCCATGCGACGTTCAAGCTCTGGAGTCCTGTGGCCAAGCGGATCACCCTGAAACTGAAGAAAGAAGACGGGTCCACCGAAAACCATCCCCTCACGTACCACAATCAGGGCATCTGGTCCCTCACGCTCAAGGGCGATCTTGAAGGGACCCGCTACTATTATGAAAGTTACGTGAACGGGCGTGCCCGCACATTCACCGACCCCTACGCCATCGCCTCCGTTGAAAACGGACGCGCGAACGTCATCGTCGATACCGACAAGTTCGTCCCGATGCCAAACACCCCGGACGTTCAACATACCTCTCCGATCAACACGGTGATCTATGAAACAAGCGTCCGTGATTTCACCAAGGACCCGTCCATCCAGGCGACGCACCCGGGCAAGTTCCCTTCGTTCACCGAAAAGGGACTCAAGAGTGAAAACGGCCATGCGGCCGGTTTCGACTACTTAAGGTCACTCGGTGTGACCCATGTGCAGATCCTGCCGTTCTTCGATTTCGAGGGCGTGGATGAGACGGATCCCGATGCTGCATACAACTGGGGCTACAACCCCTCCCAATACAACGTCGTCGAAGGGTCGCTCTCAACCGACCCCGCCGACCCCTACACCCGGATCAACGAAGCCCGCACCATGATCGATACGCTGCACAAGGAAGGACTCAGGGTCATCATGGATGTCGTCTACAACCATGTCTACGATGTCGACACGTTCCCCTTTGATGCCCTGGTGCCGGGGTACGCATACCGCGTCAATCACCATGGGTATCTGACGGAAAGCTCCGGCTGCGGCAACGACCTCGCGACCGAACGGACGATGATCCGCAAGTTCATCGTGGATTCGGTGATGTACTGGGCCAAAATGTTCAAGGTGGATGGGTTCCGCTTCGACCTCATGGGCCTGATCGACCTCAAGACCATGCATGTGCTCAGGCAGAAGCTCGAAAGCTACCGCAAGGACATCATCGTCTACGGCGAAGGCTGGAAAATCCCGGCGCCGATCCATGCGAAGCGCCTCACCCACCTTCAGAACAACAACGTCCTATACAACATCGGATTCTTCAACGACATCACCCGTGATTACATCAAGGGCTCGAACTTCGATGTGAACGACATCGGCTTCGCCCTCGGCAGACAAGGCCGCCACAAGACCATCGAAAGCATCCTGAAGGGCGGCACTGTCATGCAGGGAGGCATCAAGTACCCCTGCCAATCGCTCAACTATGTCGAATGCCATGACGACTACACCTTCTACGACCAGACGCTGAAAGCCTTGCCGAAGACCGATGAGTCCTCACGCCTCCGCATGCAGAAACTGGCGACTTCGATGGTGATTCTCGCCCAGGGCGTGCCGTTCATCCATAGCGGCCAGGAATTCTACCGGACCAAAGAAGGCATCAAGAACTCCTACCGCTCGCCAGACACTGTCAACCGGATCGACTGGAACAAAAAAGATGCCCATCTCAAGGATATCGGGGATTTGAGGCGCCTGCTTGAAATCCGCAAGGCCCACCCGCTTTTCAGAATCCGCACCCCCTATGAGATCGAGACCCGCGTCACGGTCGAATTCAAGCCCGGCGGGACCTGCCTCTATAGGCTTCAAGGCGAGGATGAGACGTTGCTCGTCGTCTTCAAGAACAAGGATGCCCCTGAAACCATCCCCCTTGACAAAAACCCTGATGTGCTGTATCATTCCGAGGACTCCCAAGTCCTTGAAAACGGGACTTTGACCCTGTCCACCATCTCCACCACCATCCTTCGCTTCACAGGAAAGGACGATTGATTGTGCAATCTTTCTACGCAAAAGTCGACTCTTACAACATGACCACCTACGATACCAACACCCTCTCGGTCTTCGACGCCTCGGGCAACCGCCATACCATCCGCATCGACGAGAACGCCGATGTGAAAGAAGGCGAAGTCTACCGTTTCGACGTCGAGACGATCGAGTTCAAGGCCAAGGAACAGTTCCTGGTGAAGAATTTCGCCCACATCGGGGCGATCGAACTCACCCTGAAGGAAAAAGAGAGCCTGATGGCGAAGTTCTATGATTTTGCGCCGGTCCCGATCGAATCGATCGAGAAGGCTATCGAGGCCTACATCGAGAAGATCGAAGAGGGCCCGGTCCGCGACATCACCCTTGATCTCTTCCGCAAATACGAAGAGGATTTCTATCTCTACCCCGCGGCCACCCGCTTCCATCACGCCTACATCGGCGGCGTGGCGCACCATACGGCGACCATGCTCAGACTCTCCGATGGCATCGTCGCGACCTACCCCTACTTGAACCAGAGCCTGCTCATCGCAGGCATCCTGCTGCACGACCTTTTCAAGACGGTCGAACTCTCGAACTACCATGCGCCGGAATACACCGTCGAAGGCCGGCTCATCGGCCACATATCGATGGGCCATGACATGATCGGCGAGAGTGCAAGGCGCCTCGGCCATTACGACACGGAAGCGCGGATGCTGCTTCAGCACATGGTGCTTTCACACCACTACTACGGCAACTTCGGGTCACCGAAGAAACCCAACATCCCCGAAGCGCTCGCGCTTCATTTCATCGACAACATCGATTCCAAATTCGCCGTCCTCGGGGAAGCGTTGAAAGAGACCAGGACGGGTGAGTTCACCCCGTCCATCGGCGTTCTCGACCGGGAACGTTTCTACAAGTCCAAGCATACAAAAAAGTGAAAAAAATAGACAAAAAGAACCCGCTGTGTTACACTATTGTTAGCTAAAAATGAGCTGTTTCAATTCAAGAGGAGTGAAGTCATAATGAAACTGGAAAAACGAACGGATAAGCTCAAAAATGTACGCGCCGCCCAGAAGGTTCCGGGCATCGTGTATGGTAAAGATATCGAACCGACCCCGGTTCAGACCCCTTACACCGATTTTGTCCATGCCTTCTCGGAGTATGGCAAGAGCATGACATTCGAAGCGAATCTCGAAGGCGAGACCCACATGCTTTATTTCAAGGAAATCCAGGTCGACCCCATCCGCCAGAACAACGTCCTGCATTTCGACCTTCAGAAAGTCAGCGCCAGCGAAACCATCTCCGCCGACATCCCACTGGTCCTTAACGGCAAGGATACGGTCGAGAAGAAAGGCCTTGTGGTCGAACAGATCAACTGGACCGTCGAGACCGAATTCCCCGCCGGCTCCGGGATTCACCAGTTTGAACTCGATGTCAGCGCGCTCGAAGGGAACGAGACCATGACGGTCGGGGACCTTGATCTTCCGGAAGGGTTCAAAGTCCTTGAAGACGACGAGAAGATCCTTGTCGCGGTCAACTATCCGCAAGAAGAGCAAGAACCTGAAGAAGAAGAGACTGCCGAAGAAGACATTGAAGTCGAAGCCATCAAGCAAAAAGGTGAAGACGAGGAAGAAACCGAAGAAGACGACCAATAACATCAAGGACCGCATCCCTAGGGATGCGGTTTTTTCTTGGGCATATGAACAGCCATGAAAAAAGCCATCTTGGAGGATGGCTTTTTTTCATTAATCGTTATTGAATTCATCTTCAATCGGAGGGAATGTCCTGCGGTCAAAGAGGTCCTGGATGGTGATGAGCGTCTCATGGTGATGGTCATGGTCGGTATTGAAGGTCACGTCGTCTTCAATGGTGTCGATGGCGTGGATCGAATGGTTGATGTTATTGAAGAGGCGCCCATAGCTTTGGGAGGCGTAGGTGTCGATGGCATTGAAGAGCTCTTCAGGCATCGTGTCGTAATCCAGTTCACCGCTACCGCCGACGGTTTCCTCCTTGGCTTTTTCGACCCGCATTTCACTGTAGGTCCGGACTTGCTCGAGGGTCGGGACCGCCTCGTCGTTCTCAAGGTCCGAACTGTAGTCGCCATCCTCATTGTCAAAGGCTGCGGTCGGTTGTTCAAAGGCGTCGCCTTTTTCGGCCCGGATCATGTGGATGCCGAACTGGGTGGTTGTAAGCCTGTTCGCAAAGAGTTCGTCCTTGTCCTCGTTCTCAGCGGTGTTGTAGTCGTCGTAGAGGTCCTTGAGGGCTGCGACGAATTCCTCGACATAGCTTGTGGTGTTGTTGTAGTCGAGGTTCTCTTCTTGTTCTGGTTCTTGCTGTTGCTGTTGTTGTTGTCCAGTGGTTACGGCGAGGTTCTCGTACTTGATGGTGATGCCTTCGACTTTGAATTGGGCCCAGACGCTGTAGTCCTCGTCATCCTCGTCGGTGACTCTTGACGCGTCCTTGTATTCCTCGACGACGTCCTCCAGGCTCTGACCGTCATCGATGGCGTCCTCGACCTCTTCTTCAAGGTCGTTTTTAAGCTTGTCGAAGTCGTCCTGTTCCGAATCGCTCATGGAATCGTAGTATTCGTTGAAATCGTCGGGATTGAAGTCTTCATCCATGTCGACGAATATGAGCAGCTGGTCCGCTTTCAGACTGAAGTAGTTCTCGTATTGGTCGTCGACGTAGTCCATGACCTTGTCGAATTCGACTTCGTCGAGAAGGTAATCGTTGCGGATGTTCTCAAGGGCGAGCGTGGTGAGGTATTCCTCCTCATCCGCTAGGCCGTATGCCTGGAAGAGGAAATCTTCCCAGTCCATCTCTTCAGGTGAGAATCCGTATTGCTGGTAGGCGCCGTTGTTGAAACGCGATTTGTCGTTGCGGACGTGTTCGCGGAAGGATTTCATCCGGTCGCTCCTGTTTTCAAAGACGTCGCGGTTGTCACCGAAGGTGTCTTCAAAGTAGGAGCTTTCGAGAAGAAGTTCTTCCTTCAGGACTTCAAGGCTGTAGAAGGCGCCGACCTTTTCGGATGCATAATCGAAGTAGTCGTCGACACTGACGGTGAGGCTGTCGAGTGTCGCCAGGGTGCTGGTGTCTTCGGTTTCCTCATACACGTCCTCGTCCTGGGTCTGTTGTTCGAAGGAGTTCGCGATCATCTTGTCGTGGATGGCGAGGTCCTCCTCGTCATAGAGGTCTCGCATGACTTCCTGGACTTGCTCTTCGCCGACAAGGTTGTCGAAGTATTCGACTTTCAAATCATCGAGCTCTGAATCACTCAGGTCTTCATAAGGCGTGACCTCTTCACGGTCGAGAAGGTAGAACATGAAGCGGTAATCGCCGATGGAACGGGATTGGCGCGAGTGGGTCTGGTCGTCCTCATCCATCGTATGGTAAAGGTATTCGCTCAGATCCAGGATGTTGTTGCCGCCGCGTCCTTCCCCTGCTTTTTGCATATCGTACTGATTGAACAAAAGATGGTCATTGTCCGCATCGACCAGGTCCTGGATGGTTGCGTCTTCTGGAAGGCTGTCCCGGTAGGGATAGAGGTAGTTATACATTTCAATATAGTATTCAAGGGCCTCTTCGTCGTCAAGCTCGGTGGTGTTGTCTTCATCAAAACCGTCGCTTGCGACGTCCTCGATCGGGGTGTCGTCGTTTTCACTCGGGTCATAGAGCCCGAGTCCGCCCTCGTAGTTGGGCACGAGGTTGAAACGGTTCAAGACGTTCTTGACATCCCTTGAACTGCTGAATCGAAGCATGATGGCCTGCAGGTCGCCCTGCTTGTAGTCGCCATAGTAGTCTTCGAGGTCCTCGTCACTGATTGCGAAATCGCTGTCCTCGTCCATGAACTGATCGAGCGCGTAGTTCTCCTTGGCGACCTGCAGCCGGACAAAGGATTCCACACTTTCCTCATCGTCAGGGTCATAGCCGTTCATGACAAGGGTATCGTGGTAGGTCTGTTCAAGCTCTTCTTTTTCGCGTGCGCTTATCTCATCGATCTCGGCATCGTCGGTCGTACCATAGGTCAGCTCCTTGGTCGCATCGTCGATCTCAGCGTCTTCGACATCGTCGATGTAGTCGCTTAATAGTTCACGGTCTATGTAGTTTTGAAGGTGCACAAGACCATCCATGACTTTTATTTTCTCATAAAGGTCCTGATTGGTGACATCGTAGCCGTCATAACTCATGAAAACACCATCCTGGTCGGATACGGTCGGTGTGGTGTCATCGTTCTGCAAGGCATTGCAGGCTACGGAAAGGACAATGATGATTACGATGATGCTTAGGACGATTGCGCCCCTTTTGATTATTTTTGGGTCCATTTAGAATCACTCCTTGTTTAATTACGCATTATATATACTACCACTAATCATTTTTAAAC